>JABJEE010000182.1 GCA_018665005.1 Flavobacteriales bacterium | reverse complement strand
TTCTGAATCACATACTGTTGCTGTTGCGAGCTTAAATTATTTGCCTACAAATGGATGGGAAAGAAAAGCAATTCCTTTTCAGTATGTTGGGCCATCTAGTACTCCAGCTTTTATATTGATTACGTTTACCACCAATAATATTCCTGGAGGAGGTTCGGCAGGTGATGAGGTGTTTATTGACGATGTTGAGTTGATTTATAATTCATCATCAGAATTAAACGAAATTGAGGTGAAAAAGTGGGTGGCTTATCATCATACATTGGGTCTTCAGCTTTCTCAACAATTTGAGTCTAATGAATTTCTTTGTATAAGTAATTTGATGGGGCAAAAAATTCAATCAGGAACGACTGAACAACTTATTGGAATCAAACTTAAATCAGGAATGTACATAGTTTCGCATCAAACTGGTTCATCAAAAATAATTTCTGAATAAACAATATGTCCAAATACTTTTCTTGCATCCTTTTCCTTTTAATTGGTTTTATTTCTTGGACACAAAACAATTCAAAAATATATGGTAAGGTCACGGATGAGTCTGGAGAGGTATTAACTGGGGCTTCTGTTATATACAGAACCGATGTTTCTTTTGGTTCTATTGCTGATTTTGATGGAAAATTTGAACTTATTGTCCCCTCTGGAAAGTGTAAATTAATTTGCAGATACACAGGGATGAAAACGGATACATTAACTTTCAATCTGAAACCCCAAGAGCAAAGAGAGGTAAACTTCACCCTTTTTTCTTACATCAAAGAGTTTAAGGAGGTTGATGTTAAGGTGGGGAAGTTCGATAAGCCCATTGAAGAACAGACCGTATCAATGATTGTAATAAAACCTGAGCTGATTGAAAATAAAAACACCAGAAGTATAGAAACGGCATTAGACCAAACACCTGGATTAAATATTCTTGATGGAGAGCCACAAATTAGAGGAGGAAGTGGTTTCACATTTGGGGTTGGATCGAAAGTTGCGGTTATTGTTGATGATATGCCCATGCTTTCGGGAGATGCAGGACGACCTGAATGGGGTTTTATTCCAGTTGAAAACATTAGTCAAATAGAAGTAGTTAAGGGAGCAGCATCAGTATTGTCTGGGAGTTCAGCACTTTCTGGTTCGGTTAATATCAGAACGGCATACCCGACCTCAAAACCAAAAACCAAAATCAATATTTATTCAGGCGTTTATTCAAAACCCAATCAAGAAGATGCAACATGGTGGAATCAATACCCTGGTATTTTTGGAGCCAATTTTTTACATTCTCAAATGTTCGGAAACCTTGATTTGGTCGTTGGAGGAAATATAAATTATGACCATGGTTACATTGGTCCGCCAATAACTGATTCAATTGTAGCTACTGTGTTTCCAGATACAATCACCAACTTTAGTGAATCAGATTTGGTTTCTAAAAGAGCGCGAGTGAATTTTAATTTAAGATATCGTTCAAAAAAAATAAAAGGATTGAATTATGGGTTGAATGGAAACTTCATGAAAATGCATACCAACATGCCACTGGCTTGGTTAAATGATTCGACAGGTCTTTATAGGGCTTATCCAGGAGCTATATTTTTGCAGGATCAATTGATTTTCAATTTAGATCCATTTGTCCATTTTTTCTCGGAAACCAACGGAAAGCATTATTTGAGAGGAAGGTTATTGAGTGTTGACAATAATATGAGTGCGAATCAGTCAAATAATGCCACTACCTATTATGGCGATTACATGTTTAAAAAGAAATATAAAGAATTCAACAACCTAGAGTTTGTTGGAGGGTTGACGTCAACGTATACCAATTCATTTTCAAATATTTATATAGGTTCGGGTACACCAAATAATCGCATATGGAACGTGTCCGCATACACCCAGCTAGAAACAAAACTTAAAAATATTCTAACATTATCTGCTGGAGGTCGATTAGAGTATTTCCAACTTAATGATACCATAACTGCTTTAAAACCTATTTTTCGAGCAGGATCAAGTCTTAAGATTTATCAAGAGACCTACCTGAGAGCATCTTATGGTCAAGGGTATCGATTTCCCACGATTACAGAACGATTTATACGAACAGGTGTAGGTAATTTCGGGGTATTTCCAAATCCAAATTTACTTCCAGAGAGCAGCTGGAATGCTGAGGTGGGAATTAAGCAAGGTTTAAAATTTGGAGGTTTGTATGGGTATATAGATGTTGCTGGATTTTGGCAGGAATATCAAAATACGATTGAATACATGTTTGGTATATGGAATGAACTTACATCTGTGGAATCTATGGGTTCTAGTGCTGGTTTTATGTTTCTAAATACCGGAGATTCAAGAGTTGTGGGAATTGATGCATCTTTTACGGGTTTTGCAGAATTTAAAAATGATAGTAAAATGATGTTCTTGATGGGGTATAATTATATTGTTCCAAAGACATTGACACCTGATTATGTCTATGCAATTGATTCGAATCAGAGACAATTCAGTTATAATTCAACTTCATTGGATGGATCTCAAGGAATTCTTAAGTATCGATTTTTACATAATGTTAAGTTGGATTGTGAATATACCTGGAAAGACAAACTTTCCGTGGGTGCAAGTGCCAAATATTTTTCAAAAATTGTGAATATGGATGCCATCATAAAAGATTTTGAAGAATTTACGACAGATGTTGAGGTGTTACAAGACCTACAATACATGAATTTCTATAATTCTCACCGTTTTGGCAATTGGATTTTTGATGCGCGTGTATCGTTTAATTTTAATGATTCACACAAGCTTGCCTTAATAGGAAGCAATATATTCAATCGTTCTTACTCATTAAGACCTCTTAAGATCGAACCGCCAAGAACAATTAGCGTACAATACACCTATAAATTAGAGGGTAAATCAAAGTGATTTTATTCGCTAAGCATGTTTTTAAGCAAGTTTAGTGCACAAAGGCTAGTCATGTGAATATTACGCTCTCTATGCTGACTAAATTGAAATTTATGGGCAATTATTTGGTCACAAGTCGCTATCGCTATCCAAACCATTCCGACAGGTTTCTCCTCACTCCCTCCAGTTGGGCCAGCAACGCCTGTAGTAGAGATACAGACATCTACACCAAGCTTTAAGCGTCCTCCTTCAGCCATTTCTTTAGCAACCTGTTCACTAACCGCACCATATTGTTCAATACTCTCCTTAGAAACGTTTGCTAATTTTTGTTTTAGTGCATTAGAATAAGTCAAAAAAGACCCCATGAAATATGAAGACGCTCCTGAGACTTCAGTAATATAACTTGCGAGTTTTCCACAAGTACAACTTTCAACAGTGCCAATACTGAGGTTTTTAGATTTCAATATCTCTCCAACAATAGAAGGTAAAGTATCCGAATCATATCCAAATAGGTTTTTGGGTATGAGTTTTTCGAGTTCAATAAATAGTTGGTCTATGGCTTTTGCATCCCTATCTCCATTGGTTGATGTTATTCTCAGCTTCACCATGCCAGGAGACGGCAAATAGGCCAATGACAGCCCTTTACTGTAAACCTTTTCTTCCCAGTCTTTGATAATCTCAGCTAAAAACGATTCTCCTTTACCCTGAGTCATTGCGGTTTTATAATACATTGATTTCAGTTCAAACAAAGATTGTAGTTTTGGAATAGCCTCTTCGGTCATAATTCCCTTCATTTCATAAGGAACACCAGGTAAGCTGATGTAAATGGTATTATCACGCTCGAACCACATTCCAGCAGCAGTTCCGTAGTTATTTTCAAGAATTTGACAAGATTTTGGCAATTCTGCTTGTAAATTGTTGGATTCCAGCATTGGACGGTTTCTTAAAGCAAAAAATACTTTGATCTTTTCTAATGTTGGCCCATGCATTTCCAATGAAGTATTGAAGAATTCACACAAAGTATGTTTTGTGATGTCATCTTTAGTAGGTCCAAGACCGCCTGTAATAACAACACAATCCGTTTTTTCTTTAATATCATTTAAACTATCAAGAATCTCATTTTTTTGATCAGCTATGGAAACACTTTTTACAATGTTTGCACCAATATTGGACAGCTTTTTCCCAATCCAAGAAGCATTTGTGTTGATGGTTTGACCAATTAACAATTCGTCTCCAATAGAAATAATTTCTACATTCATTTTTTCTTGAATTTTGCAATGGATTCTATGTGTCCTGTATGGGGGAATTGATCGACAAGACTATAATTCTGAAGTTCAAACCCAGCATCCTGAAGAGTAGATGCATCTCGCGCCTGGGTTGAGGGATTACATGAAATGTAAACCAAGTTAATTGCGCCTAATTCAATGATTTTTTTAAGCGTTTTTGGTGCAATACCGGCTCTCGGAGGATCCAAAATAATGGTGTCTATTTTACCTATATATTCAGGGTGAGACTTTAGGAATTTCCCGACATCGGAGGCGTAAAAACTAAGATTTTTAAGACCATTAGCACTTGCATTTTTTTTAGCATCTTCGATGGCCTGTTCTACAATATCTACTCCGATTATTTTCACCTGATTATTTCTTTTTGAAAGCAATTGACCAATTGTACCAGTGCCACAGAACAAATCCATGACTACCTTGTCTTCCTTGATTTCCTCCTCGAAAACATAATCTAGGGCTTTCGTATAAAGGAGCTCCGCACATTTCGGGTTGGTTTGAAAAAAGCTTTCCATACTTATTTGAAATTTCAATCCAAGCAACATCTCTTGAATTATGTTATTTCCAAATACCAGTTCACTATTTCCATTTTCAATTTTTGCCCGGTCAGCAACATTGTCATTAATGGTATGTAAAAATCCTGCGATTCTAGTACCAAAAAGTTCTTTGATAAAGTCTCCAAAACCTTTTAAATCAAATTTATTTAAATCAACAGATGAGGTTACCAAATTAATTAACAATTGATCGCTGTCAAATGATTTGCGCACAACGATATGTCTAAAAAAACCTGTTTTTTGTGGTGGATGCCAGGCCTTAAGCCCAGTATCTTTAAGAAAGATTCTGATTTCTTTAAGTTTCCTTTCCCATTCTTCGTCAAATAATCCAGAGGGTTTATTAAGACTTTCTACTTTCCACCAGGTGCCTCTTCTTTTGAATCCAAGTGCAAAGGCGTCATCTAATTCTGTATTTGTATCTAAGCAATGTTCAATACAAGAAAAGCTGTACTCCATTTTATTACGATAGAAGAAATGACTTGGTGCTGATATAAATTCATCAAACTTGTCGTCAATATTGTCGATGCCTGAAAGTCTTGAAAATGCATCTAGGGTTGAGGATTTCTTGACTCTTTCTTGTTCTTTTACAGGAATGTAAATGTAAGGAGCTCCCGATATTTCTTGGTATTCGTTTACTTCTTCTATAGGTGATCTTGTAATAATTTCTAAAAGCT
>JABJEE010000181.1 GCA_018665005.1 Flavobacteriales bacterium | reverse complement strand
ATCATTCCAAGACACCATTCGGTCCTGTGGCACAACCTGAGCAGAGGCCAAATAGCTACAAAATAAAACGTATAAAAACAGGAGAGACGTAAACCTTGAAATCATTGGAGTCATCGTCATATCAATTAAAGATACAATAATCTTTTTGGCTTATTCCGTAATTTGAAACCTGTGTTCAATAGAACCATCATCAAAAACCCATAAAAAAGGACCACTTTGATGATTTTTGACTTCCCGCCCCATATAATCAACGACTTTTAAAAGGTGTTTGGTCTGGTTAGAGGATTCAATTAGTCCAACACTCTGAAAACATGACTTTCCGTTTAAAAAATCCCAAATTACTTGAGGTGAATAAAAATCCATGTTAATGGTTCCTAAACCACCAATCAATGTTTCAATTCCAGGCCACTGATGCCCTCCTCCTACTACTTTAATGTGCTCAAGCTCCGAACCGCTGCAGTTTTGGTAGATATATCGTTCTGGATACGAAAAGTCAAAAATATTAGGGTTGGGCATGGCCTGCATTTGAGGCTCAGTATCGCATGACAAAAAAAATTGCCAAAGCGACATAACATCATCAACAGATGCCCCTGTTGAAGCACCACCATTGTATGGCACGATTGCATCACTAGTTCCATGTATGTGAAGTACCGAAGTTGGGTACATGGGATTAAAATTCTCATACGTTGTTGTGGACATGTTTCCGGAGACGGTGGCAATAGCAGCAATACACATTTCCGATTCACTTGCAATTTTATGGCTCAAATAACCCCCGTTGGAGAATCCGCTCAAATACCTTTTTTGTGGATTTGTATTTAAATTTGATTCAAAATAATTAATCAACTCCTCAACAAATCCGAGATCATCCACATCCGAATTCACCGAATTCATATCGGCATTCCAGGAAGCGTTTAAACCATCCGGATAACAAACTATAAAATCATTCACTTCTGCTATTTCGTTGAACCCAGTAATTTCCATAATACCATTTCCAGATTGCGTCAAACCGTGAAGAACGATCAACAATGGATATTCGGAAGATGCATTCCAAGAATCTGGAATATAATAAACGAAAGTTCTCTCTTCTCCATCATGAAAAAATGAATCTTGAATCTGGCCAAATGAATTAAAACACAATAACAAAGTCAGGAAGAGGAGTTTTTTTAGCATATCGCAAGATAATGAAAGAATTAGAACTCTCTGAAAAGAGACATCATTCATATACTTAAATATTCATGTAAAAATCAAAAATGTTCAACCTCACATGATCTTTAATAAGTATATACTATTCAACGAATTCAATCACGTAAATTAGCAGAAGCCAATAGATGATCAAGATGTATTTAAAAAACCAATTCCTTACTCTGTTTGCTATAAAGACTAGGTTCAACCAGGCCTTTTAAACGAAATCTTTAACTATTTTTGCACTTAAATTTATTTGATGATTAAACTAGTATTTCTTTTCCTTTGCCTTTCCCCCCTCGTTTTAGAGGCACAAAAAGAAGGTTATCTGCAGTACTCTATTTCCGCAAATGCGCTAGATACTAGCCTCGAGGTACGGCAAAAAGTTGGACTCATGAGGAATAGCTCTTTAAAAATCTATTTTGCCGAAAAATTTGCACGTGTCGAGTTTAAAATGGCGGGAAACTATAACGTCACAACAATCCTAGATAAAACCAAAAGTAAATCACTGAATCTCATGGACAGTCCTATGGGTAAGTTTGCCAAAAGATCCAATACCGACGAACTTCAAACTGTGCCAATTAAAGTTGATTCAACTTCACAAATAGATGTCTTTAAAAATGAAAAAAAGACAATTTTAGGTTTTGAGTGTTATAAAGTGATTCTTACAAGTACAGAATTTAAAATACAGTATTGGTGCACCAATGATTTTGAAATTGATCTATCAGAATATAAACTTACTAATGATTTTATTCCTGGGTTTCCAATGGAATTTTCTGCAATTTCAGAGGGTGTTCAATTAAGGTATAAAGCTTCTAACCTTCTTTTTTCTTTAGAAAAGAAAGAATCCTTATTTTCCTTAGAAGTACCGGTTGGATATACAGTAGTTGCACCGGATGAATAATCCCCCTTGCTTCATTATTATTTTGTGTACATAAATGAAGATTTGATGGGAACATATTGATTTTATGTTCTAATTTAGCGCTCAAGAGTTCTATGTTTTTAAAGTAGTTTAATGAAGTTTAATTTTCTTGTTCGAACACGATTTTTTGCGTGTGGTGTTTTCTTAATAGTTTCTGTTGCTAATGGTAGTGCTCAAAAAATGCCTGCTACGAAAAATGCAAATACCAATATCATAACGCCACCTATTGGATTCGATACAACCTCTGCCTTCAATGGTTATTTATCTATGCAAAACAGTGCAGCCATTATGATGCTGCAACTCGACAATTCCAATTACATTAGAATTGTCGAAGCCATTGATCAAGACTACATGGATCGAAACAAACTTATTCTTATAAGTAAAGAAGACATTGTAACCCTTTCTGGAAGTAAGGGTAAGGGGCTTACATTTTCATTTGAATTAAACGGAAATACATTTATTAGAAAAATGGTGTTTATTGGCAACACCAAAAAAACCCTATGGCTTAATATTACTTACCCCATGGATCTTGAGGAACTTTTGTCTGAACCAATTGACAATAGTATTGCAACTGCTAACATTGAATTACTAGATTAAGCTCGCAGAAAAATGATTTATTCGACAAAAAGTCTTACTTATTATTTAAAAATAACGCTTTCCGTTATTGCACTTGTCTTTATAAAAAGCTCTTTTTCTCAACAATTGGTGAACCATAATGTGAGTTTTAACTCAGGTCAACAAAATATGTGGGGTCCATCATTTAGCCCATTTACAATTGATCAGGAAATCACCTTATTTGAACAAGGTTGGGACGTGAGTTTTAATACTGGAAGTTCTGGAATAGTATCTATTGCCGGCCAAAGTTTTGGTGGAGGGTTAAGTGGAGCTTTCTCTGGGGTCATCGGGAGTGCAGTTAGAATTGAAGGCTTTACAACAGGAACCATTGAGGTCGACTATCCTATTGACATTGAGCTAAATATGCCCAATGACTTGTCCTATGATCAAGGAGACAATGTTACGATTGCCTCTTCTTACGATTGCCTTAACAATTGGAAATTAGAAACCCTATACCCAACTGCAGGAGAATTTTTCTGGGATTTCTATTTTCAAATGGCAGCCTCTGCCAGTGCGCAATTGTGTTTTTTTGGATGTGTTACTTTCCCTATTATTCCTTCCTTTGACACAGGACTACAAACACTCAACATTTTAACCATTAGTGGGTCTGGGGCGTCTACAAATGGTGAGAACGGAATATGGTGTCTCGGACCGGGTGCTTTACCTCCCTATGTGGGCGGAACTGAACCCCCAGCTGGAAACTGGCCTTACGCGCTTCCCCCTGAAGAAGACCCAACAACATCTCCT
>JABJEE010000180.1 GCA_018665005.1 Flavobacteriales bacterium | reverse complement strand
TGCATCAATTGGAGTAGATGGAATAGTAATTGGTGCCCTTTTATCTGATCACAGAATTAATTATAAGTTCATTGAGTCTATACGTAAGGATTATCCTAACTTAGACATGACCTTTCACAAAGCTTTTGATGATACGCCAGATTGGAAAGCATCGATAGATGTTATAGCTGAATCGGGAGTGAATAGAATTCTAAGCTCAGGATGTGCCTCAAATGTCATTAAAGGGATGACCACTCTTAAGTCCATGATTGAATATGCACCTGGTAAAATTGAGATTTTACCTGGTGGAGGACTTAATGAAAACAACATGGATTTCTTTTTAAAGAATGTTAGGCCTGATTGGATTCATTTTTCCGGATGTAAAAAGATATACGATAGGAGTAGCTCAATTTTCGAGACTGAACGACTAACGTTTGACAAAGAAAGAATACAAAAAATGGTGAAAATGTCTAAAGATTACTCTTTTTCGATTGGGGCAATTTCATCAGACATATAATCTCCAGCCTTTAACTTTCCTACTATTTTCGAAAAACATTCAAGAGTGTAGCGCACATCTTCTAAACTGTGAGAAGCAGTAGGTATCAATCTCAAAATAATCATACCTTTTGGAACAACGGGGTATACAACCATTGAACAAAAGACGTTAAAGTTTTCTCTTAAATCAAAAATCAAGTTGGTAGCTTCGGGAATAGAACCGTTGAGATAAACTGGTGTTACACATGAGTCAGATGGACCAATTTCAAAACCATTCTCAATTAATCCAGATTTTAAGGCATTGGTAATCTCCCATAATTTATCTTTATGTGAGGTGTCTCTTTTCATTATTTCTAATCTTTTCAATGCACCTTTAACAAGGGTCATTGGAAGAGACTTAGCAAAAATTTGAGATCTCATGTTGTATCTTAAAAATTCAACAACTTGTGAATCACTTGATATAAAACCCCCAATGAGTGCAAACGATTTGGCAAATGTCCCGAAATAAATATCGATACCATCTTGACAACCTTGCTCTTGTCCTGTGCCGCCACCTTTGGCCCCTAGTGTTCCTATACCATGAGCATCATCTACAAAGAGTCTAAAATTATATTTTTCTTTTAAAGCAACAATTTCCTTCAGTTTACCTTGATCACCTCGCATTCCAAAAACACCTTCAGTAATAACTAGGATCGCTCCACCTGTTTCTTCAGCAAGCTTTTCTGCACGAACGAGTTGTTTTTCACAATCTTCAAGATCATTATGCTTAAATACATACCTTTTACCCATGTGAAGTCGCACCCCATCCAAAATACAGGCATGGGATTCAGCATCATAAACTATAACATCTTTTCTGTCGACCAAAGCGTCTATACAAGAAAGAACGGCTTGGTATCCAAAATTACATAGGATGGTGTCTTCTTTTTCAACAAAATCTGAAAGTTCATTTTCAAGTTGTTCATGGAAATCAGTGTTACCACTCATCATTCTCGCTCCCATAGGATGAGAAAATCCATACTCTTGAGCTACTTCAGCATCTAATTGACGTACTTCTGGGTCGTTTGCCAATCCCAAATAATTGTTCAAGGACCAATTCAACATTTTTCGCCCTCTAAATGTCATATGAGGACTAATCTCGCCTTCAAGTTTAGGGAATGTAAAATAGCCATGAGACTTTTTGGCATGAATACCTAAAGGGCCTCTGTTCTCTTTGATTTTTGCAAAAATATCAGCTGACATATAATCTCTATTAAATTGTACAATACAAAGTTAAATCAATTTAAAAACCTGAGTGCCTTTTTGTTCAAAAAAGTATAATATATTTTGTTTTTAGATCAAATCGAATATTCGAGTTGTGTTTAGTTTTAAATATAAATACAAGATATCCTTGACATCCCGAAACAAACTAATAAAATATGCGTACATTATAGTATTATGGGAGATAGACATAGCAAACGAAGCTCTACTGCATTATTTATTGCAATATTGGCTTTAATAATATCTTTAGTTAACCTGTACCTTTCAACAGAGGTGCCAGGTGCAGAGTAATTAACTAATAATAAATTGCTCTTCTAACTTTTGTGATATATTTCGCAAGTCTTATCACTTGTTTTGTATATCCGTACTCATTATCATACCAAGTGTACAATACAACACTTTTACCATCTTTAGATGCCAAAGTGGCCTTTGAGTCATACACAGCACAGCACGTATTTCCGATAATATCATTTGATACGAGTTCAGAATCAATAGAGAAATAAATTTGATTTACAAGTTCACCATTTAGTGCTTCATTTTGTACCGTATTGTTGATGTCTTCAATAGTAACGGATTTGCCTAATTCTAGATTTAAAATCGCCAAAGATCCATTTGGCGTAGGAACTCTTACTGCATTAGCAGTAAGACGGTCTTTTAAGTCAGGAATTACTTTTGTAACAGCATTACCTGCACCTGTAGACGTTATAACCATGTTAATGGCAGCAGAACGACCTCTACGAGGTTTTTTGTGCATATTATCTAATAAGTTTTGATCATTGGTGTAGGCATGTACGGTTTCAATATGCCCTTTAACAATTCCATATTTATCATTAACCACCTTAAGAACCGGAGAAATGGCATTGGTTGTACATGAGGCTGCCGAAAAGATGTTTTCCTTTTCAATGTCAAGTTCTTTTTGATTTATGCCATATACAATGTTTGGAATTTCTTTACCAGGGGCGGTTAATAATACTTTTGAAACCCCCTTGGATTGTAAATGTCTTGAAAGTGCTTCTCTGTTTGTAAATGCACCGGTATTATCGATAACTAAGGCGTTATTAATACCATAAGAAGTATAGTCAATGTCTTCAGGGTTAGAAGCGCCAATCATATGTACTTGTTGACCATTGATGATAATAGAGCTGTTCTTTGCATCTTCAATTACAGATCCTCTGAACGCACCATGAACAGAATCATTCCTTAACAAGGATGCTCTTTTAATAATATCTGACTCTGCGTTGCCTCTCGTTACAATTGCTCTTAGTCTCAACTGTTGTCCCTTTCCTGCTTGTTTAATCAATTCTCTTGCAGCAAGGCGGCCTATTCTTCCAAAGCCATACAATACAACATCTCGTGGCTCTACATTGTCATGCTCGGCTTTTATTCCTGAAAGTTTATTCAGAAGAAAATCTTTTTGTGAATTAAACTGCGATTGATCTTGAATCCATTCATTGGCCAATTTTCCAATATCCATTTTCGCAGGGACCAAATCTAGTTCCAGTAGAGTGCTTGCCAATTCCGATGTCGTAAAGACGTCTATGGGCTCGTTGATCACTTTTTTGGAGTATTCATGAAGATTGATGATTTCTGATATCGTTGTATCTGTCAAATGATTTCTAAATAGAACCAATTCTATACCTTTTTCGTAGAGGAGTTCACCAACCTTACTTTGAAGCTTTACAGCTGCTCTTTCTTTTTTCAGTTGAAGTTGCAAGCCTTTCTCATAGCCTAATTCCATTTCCGTTTTTTTTGTTTATTACTAATAAAAAAAGCCGCCAAGAAGGCAGCTTAATGTGATTTTAATTTATCCGAGATAGGACTTTAAAAGTTTATTTCTCGAGGTGTGACGGAGGCGTCTTATTGCCTTTTCTTTTATTTGTCGAACACGCTCTCTTGTTAGATTGAATTTCGAACCGATTTCTTCTAAAGTTAATCCGTGATTCATTCCAATTCCAAAAAACAAACGAATAATCTCCCTCTCTTTATCAGTTAGAGTGCTTAAAGATCGTTCTATTTCTTTCTGGAGAGATTCAGCCATTAATTTTTGATCCGTTTTTGGCGCATCATTATTTGCCATTACATCCATCAATGTACCACCATCTTCATTGGTAGTTAATGGAGCATCCATAGATACGTGACGTCCTGATACATTTAGGCTCTCTTTAATTTTATCTTCAGGAACTTCAAGTGCTTCCGCTAGCTCTTCAGCAGATGGCGGTCTTTCATATTCTTGTTCAAGTTTTGAAAAAGCCTTGTTGATTTTGTTAAGTGAACCAACCTGGTTTAAAGGAAGTCTTACTATTCGTGCTTGTTCTGCCAATGCTTGGAGAATGGATTGACGAATCCACCAAACCGCGTAAGAAATAAACTTAAAACCTCTTGTTTCATCAAATTTCTGAGCTGCCTTAATAAGACCAAGATTGCCCTCGTTTATTAAATCAGGTAAAGTAAGACCTTGATTTTGGTATTGTTTAGCAACAGAAACAACGAATCTTAAATTTGCTCTAGTTAATTTTTCTAAAGCCAATTGATCTCCGGCTTTTATTTTTCTGGCTAATTCTACTTCTTGTTCTGCAGTGATTAAATCCTCTCTACCTATATCTTGCAAATATTTGTCTAAGGATTGACTTTCACGATTCGTTATGGATTTAGTTATTTTTAACTGTCTCATATGGTTTTATCGGTGATTTAAATGAGTAATTCGCGTTCCAAATGGAAGAACAAAGTAACATCAAAAAAAGTAAATAGAAAAATTTTAAATGTTTTTTTTGTGAATAAAATCAGTCTCTGATTGTTGTCAAAAACCGTGCCTTTAAAAAGGATTATTATAAACCAAATCCAACATAATCTTTTCTACCGCTTGAACTCATTATTTCTAAAAGTATTCCTCTATTTGAATCATTGAGTTTTGAGGTCAATTGTTCTATGGTTTTTACGGGTTCATTATTTATTTTAGAAATAATGACCCCTTCCTTTAATCCAAGGGATTTCAATTTTCCTGCGGTAATGGTTTTAATTTTTATACCATGATCAATATTTAAAGATTTTTTTTCTTTTTCGGTTAAATTTTCAAATGTTGCTCCCAAGGC
>JABJEE010000179.1 GCA_018665005.1 Flavobacteriales bacterium | reverse complement strand
ACGGTAAGGTTTTAAACGGCAGTTTTGATTTGAAATCATTAAAAAAGAGATCATTTGCTTCAAATAATGAATGCCTTAGGTCAAGATTTCGAAATTATTTAATTCAAAAAGTTAAAGGACATTAATGAGAAATAGAATTTCACTCTTCATTGTTTTATTTTGGATTCCTTCTGTTAATGGACAGATAGGAATGGATTCAATACGATTGAATGACATAAGGATTGTTGCTTCTCACAACAGCTACAAGAAAAAACCACATCCAAAAGTATTGAAGTTTTTAAGTAAGTTTCAAGACAAGCTTGGAGAGCAAAACAATCCAAAGTTTATTGATTATGGACACCTAACGTTCGAAGAACAATTTACTGATTATGGTATTAGAGGTGTTGAGCTAGATGTTAATTATGACCCTAAAGGAGGCCATTATCGAAGAAGAAGAGTCAATTTGTTCATTTTTGGTCAGAAGCAAAGGGTAAAAAACCGATCAATGAAAAAACCGGGGTTTAAATTACTGCATATTTCAGATGTCGATTTTGAGACAAATTATCTCACCCTCATTGATGGTTTACAAGCGATTAAAGATTGGAGTCAAAAACACACAAATCATATTCCCATATTTATCAATATTGAGGCCAAAGGTTCTCATCCTGCAGATGAATCAAAAACGTTAAGGAATTTGGGTTTCAAAAAATGCATTCCTTTTGATACGATTGCATATCAAAAATTAGAATCTGAAATCTTAGCTGTATTTTCTCCTAATGATATTTATAAACCCTCTGATTTTAAGGCTGGATACGCAAGTATTAGTGAACGTGTTCAGGATATTGGTTGGCCTTTTTTATCTGAATGTAGGGGAAAGGTTATTTTTATTCTAGAAGGGAATAATCAATACTTGTATCGATCGTTTAATCAACCTTTGATGTTTTACTATGGTGAACCAAATGATGTCAACACCGCATTCTTATTGCGAAATCACTCGCAGGGAATAGAAAGCAGTATAAGCGAACAATCTGCTAAGTTCATTATCCGAACACGAAGTGATGCAGGAACTGTTCAATCAAGAGATAACGACTTTTCTATGTGGAATTCCGCACTCAAGTCCAATGCTCAAATCATTTCTACTGACTATTACAAAGCTGAGAAAAGATGGAGTGGTTATAAAGTAGGGTTTAATAACGTTTTTAAAAAAAGGGATTAGATTAGTTTCTAATTCCTAGATTTAATAGCTTTCTGTTGTCAATTACGTTTGCTCTTTCATACAAACCATTGATGATATAATTCTCTTCAGAAGGTTTTCTGTTTTGATTATAAGTCATAGGGTTTCTTACAAGCTGCATTATAGAAGTTCTATTTACTTCTTCTTTTTTCACTTTAAAGCTTTTTATTGTTGCTGCTGACACCACCTTGTCAACAGTTATAACATACACTCCTGTAGCCCCTTTGATAGGGTTAGTAGTTTCATTTTCTTTTGGTCCATTTGATGAAAACAATGACCCAATGACTTCTGCGTCGATACTGTTCATGTTTTTAAATGACACTTCTGCTGGCTTTACACTTTCCGCTCCAGCAAGCTCTTCCAAAGATTTTCCCGAGAAATTTTTTGCTATAATTTCATTCTTTTTAGCAGTAAGAAAATCTTTCTTTATGTCTTTTTTAATTTCTTCATAAGAAGGCGCTCCTTTTTGTCTAGTAGAATATACCATACCAATGACATAAGTGTCTTTATCTCTAACGGGTCTTCCCACTAGGGTTCCAACTTTCGCTCCTGATTTGTACGCTGCTTGAATTAATTTGTTTGCCGCTGGTTCCGATAGTACATTTAGAGGAATTTCTGGGGCATTATCAAAAAGTTGTACTGCTTTTGGTTGATAACCTCCTTGAATTAAAGTGGTGTCAAAGAAAGCTTGTATCTTTTCTTCATTGCTTAGTTTACTGATTTTTCTGTACAACGTACTTAATACAGTGCTCGATTCTTTTTCTTTCAAAGACATGGTTTCTTCGGAAGGCTTGAATTCTTTATAGATGCTAGCAACTTTAGGTAGATAATAGTTATCCCTTTCAAGAATTTCCACTATGTGAAAGCCTCTATCTGTTTCAATAAGCTTAACCGAACCAACTGACGAGTTTGTACAAAAGTTTGAAATTTCTTCACCGTAAAAACTTGTCCTATTTTGTTCTGGATAATTCAAGAATAATTCTGTCAAGTTATCATATTCCCCAACCGGGTCCGCTGAATTGCTTTTTAATGCATTGAAGGTTAAATCTTTATCAGAGGAGTTGGCTAGTTGACTTTCGTATGACTGTGCTCGGTTTTTTACAGTGGTTGTGTCTTGTCCTGCATCTATTGTTACTAGAATTTGTCTTGCTTTGATGCGTGTTGGTGTTTTCCCGATAACCTTTGAAATAGCATAATAATTAAGTCCTTGAGTTTTGGATTTCATTTTGTCACCACATGCATATGGACCTACGATTTGTCCTATTTCTGCAGATTGAAATATTGTATCAAGAGCGGGAGGGTACGTGAAAAGTTCTTCTGCTTTAAAATGGTTTTCAGGGACAACTGTAGATCGAGCGTTAAAAAACGAAAGCTTCAGATCACTTTTTAAATTCGAATAAACAGTATCATTTTCCGCTAAAGATAATTCTTGCGACATTACGTTAAATTCATTAAAGAATTCTAGGCTGTCTGTGGTAGAGGGGGCATTTGATACATTAAAGAATCTAACTACTTTGTAGCCTTTTCCATTTTGATACTTCGCATCATATTTGTGGCCTGCATAGTAGCGAACTAAATCGGATTCATTATACTTGATTTCCGAATCTTCAATAGAATTTGTTGGTTTGAAAACATAACGAATTGACTTTTTATCTTCAGTATTTTTGTATTCGTCTTCTGCCTCAACAGTTGTAGTATAAATCCCTTGAGAAATGATATCAAGGTACTTTTCGCGT
>JABJEE010000178.1 GCA_018665005.1 Flavobacteriales bacterium | reverse complement strand
GGTTGTTTATTTCTAAAAATAACTTCATTTTTTTCAGGCTTGAATTCAATCTTTTTATCTCGAGATTTTTGAGCGAAAGAATTGTCATTAACGAGAAATAGACTCAAGAAGAGAAAGGTGATTTTACTTAATACAGGTAAAAGAGAGTTCATAAACTTAAATTTTATAAAAATTAACAAAATGATGCATTTTAGTGCACTAATAATTAAACGTGTCGTAGAGAAAAATCGTTGCTGTTTTATTGACCTCGATGAATAAAGCTATTTACCCATTGATTATTTGTAGTGTTTGAATGAATATTTATTCGAACACCTTATAAAACACTACTTTACAACTACTTAAACTCTAATTAAAAATACACATTTTCTTGTTAATAACTAAATATCGACAAAGAAAAATAAGTATCCGCACTTATCGTTGTTTGTTTGTTTACGAGATTTACGATTTGGTGATTATTTTAAATCTCAGTTCTTTATTGAATTGTTGTGAGACAAATATCCTGCAATCGTTACAGGTTTCTACTGTATTGTAATAGAGTTGTATGAAAAATACATGTTAATACGTATTGGCTTGTAGGTGTAATATTCAAACCTAATGTTTGAAACACATAGAGGGAAGATATAAAGAATGTGTTAATTCGAAAGACCCTGCCTTACGAGTGTCGAAATTAGTTTACCATCAGCTTTTCCTGCGAGTTTCGTAGACAAATAACCCATTACCTTTCCCATGTCAGACATGTTGCCGGCATTAAGGGCTTTAATAGCTGCTGAAACTTCCACCTGAATCTCTTGTTCAGAAAGCATTTTTGGCAAAAACTCCTCGATAATAGAAGCCTGAGCAAGCTCTTCAGAAGCCAGATCTTCTCTGTTTTGTTCGATATATAATTGATGAGTCTCTTTTCTTTGCTTGTAAAGCTTCATGCAAATCTTAATTGCAATCTCATCACTTACCTCGGAACCATTGCCTGAGGTGGCCTCTAAAATGAGTTTAGACTTGATATCTCTTAGGGTCGCCAGGCGAACCTTGTCCTTGGCGATCATTGCCTCTTTTATGGACTTGTTTATTTTATCTGAAAAAGCAGCCATTAGTCGACATTATCATGTAAAAAGCTATTGTCCCCGAGATCAGAGCTACCATCTTCATCTTCAGACAAACCAAATCTACTTGGCCTCTCCTCACTTGGACGACTATTATCCAATTCAATAGATCTTCTCTTAAAGGCAGGTTCTTTTTCAAAATCTGTTATACCCTCCGCTCTTTTCAGTTTTAAAGTATGTTCTTGTATTCTACTTACTCTTTCTTGTGCATTAATTTGAGCATTTTCAGATGAAATTTGTGAAGAATCAACCTCGTCAGTAGGCCCACTTTCTAGATCATGTTTTATTATTTTATTTTCTACAAATAACTCCGTCTGTACTTCGGCATCCAATGCTGGTTCAATTTCATCAACATTCCAAACCACACCTTCGCTTTCATTTTTGTCAGCAACATCTTCCTCTAAGTTGTAAACCACTTTTTCTTGCTCATTAACAACAACATCATCATGAGATGCTAAAGTTTGTTCCTCTTGCTGTGATTTATTTATTACAAATGGTTCATCACTTTCGATTCTATTCGATGTATCCTCTTGTATTGGATTCTTTAAAGGCTGTTTGATTTCAACCATTTTCTTTTCATCCTGTAGGTCTACAACTTTTCTTGGTTCGGGTTTTTCGAGGGGCACAATTAAGTTGTCCTCAGCACCAAAACCCGTTGCAATTAATGTAATTGATAATTTATCACCTAAGGACTCATCATAACCATGACCCCAGATTACATCGGCTCCAACACCAGCCGCGTCTTCTATGAAATTTGTTATTTCGCTAATTTCATCCATCATTACCTCTTTGGCTCCATAGGTAATATTTAGCAGAATGTATCTCGCTCCATGAATATCATTATCATTTAATAGAGGTGAAGACAATGCCGTCTCGACCGCTTTCATTGCTCTATTTTCACCTTCTACTTCTGCAGAACCCATAATGGCATGACCACTATTTCGCATAACCGTATTGACATCATTAAAATCAACATTAATGATACCTGTCTTTTTTATTACTTCAGCAATACCCTTAGCCGCTACAGACAATATGTTATCGGCATGAGAAAATGCATTTGATAAGGTCATGTCTTTACCAAACTCTTTTAAACGATCATTACTTATGATGAGTAATGTATCCACATTTTGACGCATTCGCTCTAAGCCCTCTTGAGCTTGTTCTAATCTTCTTCTGCCTTCAAAATTGAAAGGAACAGTTACGATGCCTACGGTTAAAATGCCCATATCTTTTGCTACCTGTGCAATAACGGGACCTGCACCGGTTCCAGTTCCACCACCCATTCCTGCGGTCACAAACACCATTTTGGTATTGTTACTGAGCAGCTCACGAATATCTTCGATGTTCTCCATGGCAGCGTTCATTCCCACTTCAGGAATCATTCCAGCCCCCCTTCCATCGGTCAAATCTACTCCCAATTGAATTTTACATGGCACTGGAGATTCGGATAATGATTGTCTATCTGTATTACACACAATAAAATCAACACCTTCGATTCCTTGGTTGTACATGTGGTTTACGGCATTACTTCCACCACCGCCAACACCAATTACTTTGATGTCTGAGCTGTTTTCTTTGGGTATATCAAAATCCATAATTCTCTATTTTAAAATTCAATTCTTTTTTTCTTTACCATTTTCATCTTCATCCTCCTCTTCTTCATCCACGAAAAAGTTTTTCACACCAGCCAAAACTTGTGAAAAAAACTTCCCTCGTTCCTCAGTATCCTCATCTTGTTCTTTACTATTAACAATGCGCATTTGATTTCCTTTCTCAAATCCTTTTAGAACCAAACCAATACCCGTTGAATACATTGGACTCAGTAAGTCCTGATTGTTTTCATTTGCCAAATGCTCGCACGGATAACCAATTCTTGAACTCATCCCTGTTTTGAAATCAAAAAGCTGTGTCAAATGTTTCAATTTAGACCCACCACCTGTTATCACTATTCCTCCAATAATCTCATCCGCATAACCTGAATTATCTATTTGTTGCTTAACCAATGAAATAATCTCGGTCATTCTTGATTCTATAATATGTGCAAGTGTCTTAAATGTGATTTCTTTGGATTGCTGCCCTTTAAGTCCTGGAATACATACCACCTCATTTTCACTGCTTTTATCAGCAACCGCACTGCCAAAATTGACTTTTAAATTTTCGGCATGACGCTCTAAAATTTTGCATCCTTTTCGGATATCTTGAGTAATAACATTTCCGCCATAAGGAATCACTGCGGTATGCCTGATTATACCCTCATGAAATATCGCGACATCTGTAGTTCCTCCACCAATATCAACCAAAACGATTCCTGCTTCTTTTTCTTCCTCGTTCAATACAGCATCCGCAGACGCGATGGGTTCTAAAATAACATCGTCTATCTCTAGTCCGGCTCTTTGCACACAATTGTAAATGTTTTTTACATTACTAACCTGCCCTGTTATGATATGAAAATTGGCTTCCATTCGGCTTCCTGCCATTCCTATTGGATCCTTTATTCCTAATTCACCATCAACATTATATTCTTGAGGAATTACAGTAATGATTTCTTCTCCAGGATTCATGACCAATCCATACATGTCATTTATAAACGCCTTGATGTCTTCCTTTGAAATTTCGCGTGATAGATCTGTTCTTGAGTAACTGCCTCTATTCTGCATGCTTCTGATATGCTGACCGGCAATACCCACAACTACGTGCTTTAGCACCAAATTGCCCTCTTTGACGTTTTTCTGGGTATCCTCGATGGCTTTCTCTATTGAATCTATCGTTTGTTGAATATTCCAGACAACCCCTTTTTTTACACCAAGAGACTTACTCTTGCCCATCGAAATGATTTCAATTTTTCCGTGTTCATTTTTAACTCCCACAAAACACGCAATTTTTGTCGTACCGATATCCAAACCAACCACTATTGAACGATCAACATTGGTTTTGTTTTCAGTTGGCTTTTTTGCAAACGATTTGTCCTTCATATTTCAAACTAATTTCACTGTACTTACTCCACCCCTCATATGGGATAGCTTCCTTATAAAAAACCTTTAGCTTTTGAAATTTTTCCCTTACTTCCTTTTCTGAATGTGCTGTTCCAAAAACTATCTGTTGATCTCCCAGTACTGGAATCATTATGAAATCGTTGTTTTCATTTAAATAGACTTGGCCTATTAAAGATTGCAGTAAGGGATCCTTACAAACATAATTTGAAATACGGTAGATGTCATCTAAATCACGAATACTTTTCAAGGAGTCGTTGTTGATAATTGAAACGGCTGTTTCAGAATCAAACTTATCCCCAATATCACCTGAAAAAACCAGTGTATGAGCAGTATGCAAATCAGATCTTTGCATTTTCTTACCATCAGAGTCCAAATAATACGTTTCACCATGCTTATTAAAAATTCTTGCAATTGGTTTAATCAAGTAAAGATCGATGTTCCAGGTATTATTTAATCTTTTGTAAACCTGTACTTTTCGCACCTCCGGCATACTCAAAATAGTTGCCTCAATTTTATTAATATTCAATTGCTCATATATCTGCCCTTCATAAATAAGGTTTTGTGTTTTTAATCTTAATATCAATTCACTTTCTGTTAGAAAAGCATCTGGTCCATCGACGTGAATGCTCACCACAGGAGGTTTTACCACATTACCCATTTCTACTTTATTCCCAAAAAACAAAACCATAACAACCGCAATAAAAAGCAGTATCCAAAGCGATATTTTCATCCACAATTTCATATTGTATGCTTAATGTTTTGACTTAATATCTCTTGAAGTGGGGAAACCAACCTATCAATATCACCAGCACCAATAGTTAATACGACTCCCTCTTTAATGTCTTTCATTATTTCCAACACCTTCGTTGATTCCACTACTCTTTTATCTTTGATACTCACCTTAGAGAGCAACCATTCACTTGAAATCCCAATGATTTCATTTTCCCTTGCCGCGTATATTGGCATAAGATACAACTCATCAAATCGTGATAGCTGCTCACCAAATTCTAATCCAAAATCACGGGTTCTAGAGAATAAATGTGGCTGAAATATAGCAATCAACTTCTTACCTGGATACATCATTTTTAATGAATCAATAAGCAATCTCAACTCTTCTGGGTGGTGCGCATAATCATCAATAAACAATAAGTCATCAGAGTTAATGTGAATGTCAAAACGTCTTCTAACCCCTCTAAAAGAGGCCAATCCCTTTCTAATCTGAGGATAAGAAATCCCTATTTTTTCAAGTAAAACAATACATGCCATTGCATTCAAAACGTTATGTATTCCTGGTATTCCCAATTCAAATTTCCGTCCGTTATATTCTTTAGATTTTACATAAAAGCACATGAATCCTGCTTCATAAGAAATATCATTCGCAGAATAATCAGCGGTTTTAGATTCGATATTATAGGTGCAGTAATCTGATAGGCTGTGTAACTTTATTCCTTCTTTTGCTATGCACCAACCATTTGGGTCGATTTTCATCGCATATTGCTGAAAACCCTCATTAAAATGATCAGGATCACCGTAAACATCTAAGTGATCAGGGTCCATTGCGGTAATAATGCTAATAAATGGAGAAAGATGAAGAAATGAACGATCAAATTCATCTGCCTCTACAACGGTCCATTCGCTTTGCTTATTTACAAGAACATTCGAATTGAAATTAGAAGAAATTCCACCTAGAAATGCACTACAACCGTAATCAGTCAGACTTAAAACATGAGCAAGCATAGCACTCGTTGTTGTTTTACCATGAGTACCAGCGACACATAAAGCTTTATTGAACCTCGTAATTAATCCCAAAACTTCTGATCTTTTTAGCACTTGAAAGTTTTTTTCTTGAAAATACTGTAGCTGACGATGTTCCTTTGGAATAGCTGGGGTATAAACGACTAATGTATCTTCAATTGACAAATGGGTTTTCGGGATTTTATCTAAATGATCTTCATAAGCTACCTGACAACCCTCGTCATTCAATGTATGCGTTAATAGGGAAGAATTCTTATCATATCCAGCGACTTTTTTCCCAAATGAATTAAAATACCTTGCAAGAGCAGACATGCCTATGCCACCGATACCAACAAAAAAGAAGTTTTTATAATCTATAATTCTTTTATTCATTGTAATAATATATTCTCCGATTCGTCAATGATATCAGAGGTCGCATTAGGTCTTGCCAAACCCAATATGTTTCTTGATAGCCGTCCAGATAAATCTGCATCAGCAAGTAATGAGTTCACATTATTTATAAGTCCATTAGCACAATCTAGGTCTCTTACCATTAACGCCGCATCAGCATTTACTAAAGACATTGCATTTTTGGTTTGATGATCCTCCGAAACATTCGGCGAAGGAACTAGAATGACAGGCTTACCTACCAAACAGAGCTCAGAAACAGAAAGCGCACCAGCTCGAGAGACAATAACATCCGCCGAGGCATAGGCAGCATCCATTCTGGAGATAAAAGCCAATAACTTAATGCTGGGGTTTTCCTTTTCAGAAACTTTTGATTTCAGTTGTTCAAAATAATACTTTCCACATTGCCAAATATATTGGACTTCATTATCAACACCCTTCTGTATCATTTCAAGCATGGCATCATTCAATGTCTTTGCACCAAGACTACCGCCCAATATCAAAATCGTTTTTTTATTCTCAGCCAATTCAAAAATCTTTAATGCTTCTTTTTTAGAGAGCATATCATTAGAAAGGTTTTTACGAACAGGGTTTCCCGTTAGCTTGATTTTTTCTTTAGGGAAGAAGTTTTCAAGCCCTTCATATGCTGTACATATAAGATCTACTTTTTTGGAAAGCAAGATATTGGTTTTTCCAGGAAACGAATTTTGTTCCTGAACTACTGAAGGCACCCTCAGCCATGTTGCCATTTTTAATGTAGGTCCACTTGCATAACCTCCAACACCAATAACAATTTCAGGCTTAAATTTCTTAATTAACGTTCTGGCACGAAGCAAACTAATCAGCAGCATAAAAGGGAGCTTGAAATTCGACAATGTCAACTTTCTTTGAAATCCCATGATGGGCAAACCTACAATATCAAAACCCGCATCAGGAACCCTTGTCATCTCCATCTTACCAATAGCTCCAATAAATAATATTTTTGCCTCAGGATTTCTTCTTTTTATTTCATTAGCAATTGCAATCGCGGGGAAAATATGTCCTCCGGTACCTCCTCCGGAAATAATAACACTAGAAATATGTCGATTATCCAATTTCATCTTGAAATATTTTTCCTGTTTTACTTCCCTTCATACTCTTACTTGCTATTGATTGAACAATACCAATAGAGATACAGGCCATAATTAAAGCCGATCCGCCCATCGCCAAAAAAGGCATATTTTGTCCTGTTACAGGAAGAAGTCCAGTACAGACAAGCATATTTATCGTTGCCTGTGAAAGCAAATGTATTCCTATACCTAAACAGACATAAGACTCAAACAGACTATCTGTCTTTAAGGCTACTTTTATGATTCTAAATAAAAGAATCAAATACAAAAAAATCAATATAAAAGAAGATATAGAACCAAATTCTTCCACAAAAGAAGCGTAATAAAAATCGGCATATGCCTCCGGTAGATACTCCTTTAATTTACCATCGCCCACTCCTTGACCCAGTATGGAACCATTGAAAATGGCAAGCTCAGCATTCTCCGATTGCGCATTCTGACCAAAACTCGACGGGTCTGTCCCTGTTTTTTTTTCAATTCTGCTTTCCCATGTATCGTATCGAGGGAGCATATTTAATGCTGGGAAACTCTTATGAACCGTTATTGCCAGAAACAAAAGCACCAACCCACCACCAATAATGCTTGTCAATTTCAACCATGGCATTTTCCCAATAAACAATAGGATAAACGACAAAACGAAAAGCATGAGGGCCGTAGATAAATTGTCTTTAAGAATAAGACCACAAATCACTATTATGGGCAATAAAAGTGGCCAAAAACCTTCTTTCCAATGGTCTAATTTATTCTCTTTTTTAACGAGCAGACGGGACAGGTATAATATCAAAGCCAATTTGGCAAAATCAGAGGATTGAAAGGTTAAACCTATAAATGGAATTCGTATCCAGCGGTCTGCTCCATTGACATTCACACCAAAAACCATGGTAAAAATCAAGAGAATAATGGCAAGATAATAGGCAAATTTACTGATTTGATAAATGTATTTAGAATCAATGCGATGTATGGTATACATGGAAAAAAAAGCAAGAAGCACATACATGAAATGTTTGAACAAATAATAAAATGGTGTTCCGCCCTCAATTTTCACAAGAATGGGAACAAAACTATAAACCGTAACTAATGAAAACGCAAGCATCAAAATGGAAATGATCCAAATCACCGGGTCTCCTTTAAGATATTTTAAATAGGCTCTCATGTAATTATTGAAGCTTTGAAAATAATGATGAAAAATAATTCATGGCGTATTCACTGTCTGAATCAGATGTTGTAAAAAGCAATACGCCAGGACTAAACGAATAATCCTTAAGCGCATCAATAGACTTGGTTAAATTCGAGAAATGTTCAATGTGATTTTGATCTTTTACTATGTCTTCACATTCTCCGAATACGATATATCTCTCTAGCTTTTTTCCATCTGTATCATAGGAATTTATATAGGCACTGATTTCTGAAGTATTGCCGAGCCATACGGTTCGAAATGGAAACGATTCAATTGTTTTTTCTAAAACGGAAATATTAGGGTTGTGCCAGCTAAAAGCATCCATCCCAAACAACTTTCCATGTGACTGTAAAGCCGTTTCAGATGAGCCTAGCGAGGCAATTTCTTGCGCTTTAGCAATAGCAATCTTTATTTTATCGAATTCCTTTTCTATCATTACAGCATTCTTACCGCTTGCTTAAATTGATTTCCACGATCTTCGTAACTTTCAAACAAATCAAAACTGGCGCATGCAGGTGAAAGTAAAACCGAATCATCCTTTCGAGCCAAACGATAAGCATATGCAACCGCCTCGACTGCGTCTCGAGCCTCAACCAAAGTTTCTACTTTAGATTGAAATGCTTCTTTGATCTTATCATTATTTTCTCCTAGGCAAATTATGGCTTTTACCTTCTCATCAACCAAACTCAATAATTCGTTATAGTCATTTCCTTTATCGACACCACCAACAATCCAGACAGTAGGCTTCTCCATGCTTTCGAGAGCAAACCAGGTTGAATTTATATTGGTCGCCTTAGAGTCATTAATAAACTCTACACCATTAATCTTGGCAACAAATTCCAAGCGGTGTTCGACATTGACAAAATCTTCTAAGCTTTGTCTCACAATATCCTTGCGGATTTCAACAATTCTGGCGGCGATCCCGGCTGCCAAAGAGTTTTGGGTATTGTGCTTACCCTTTAAAGCTAAATCATGAATGGACATAGTAAATTGATCTTTTATATTGATTATTAATTGTTCCTTGTTTATATGGCCTCCAACCTGCTGTTCGTCGGTTAGAGAAAATGTTGCGATATTGAGGTTTGGACTTTTTTTTTCCAAAGCGGATTTGATAAGAGAATCATCAGCATTGTATATCAGCCAATCGTCTTTGGTTTGGTTATTGATGATTCTAAGCTTCGAATCAACATATAAATCCATGTTGTACTCGTAGCGATCCAAATGATCCGGGGTAATATTGAGTATAATCGAAATATCCGCCTTAAACTCTTGCAGGTCATCAAGTTGAAATGAACTTAATTCTAGGATATAATAATCGCAATCTGAAACCAATAGCTGTCTTGCGAAACTCTTACCTATATTGCCACCAAAACCCACATTATACCCGGCTTTCTGAAAAATATGGTACACCAGCATTGTCGTTGTGGTTTTACCATTACTACCTGTAATACAAATGGTTTTAGCCTGAGAATAACGAGAGGCAAATTCTATTTCGGAAATTAACGGGATATTCGTTTTTTTAAGATGTTGAATAACGGCTGAATCTTGTGGAATTCCAGGTGATTTAATTACCTCGTTCGCTTTTTCAATTTTATGTAGACTATGTCCATTTTCCTCAAACGAAATGGAGTTTTCTTCAAGCTCTTTCTTATAATTTTCTTTGATGCTACCATAATCAGATACAAATACCTCCGCTCCCAATTTTTGGGCAAGCAGAGCAGCTCCAACGCCACTTTCGCCGGCGCCAATTACTGCTATATATTTGTTCTTCAAGCCCATTATCTTACTTTAAGTGTTACTATAGTTACTACGGCTAGGAGCACAGCAAGAATCCAGAATCTCGCTACTATTTTTGCCTCATGTAATCCTGATTTTTGATAATGATGGTGTAAAGGAGCCATTTTAAAAATTCGCTTACCTTCCCCAAATTTTCGTTTAGTGTATTTGAAATATCCCACCTGCATAATGACTGAAATGTTCTCTATGAGAAACACGCCACACAGGACAGGAATAAGAAGTTCTTTACGAATTGAAATAGCGAACACGGCAATAATCCCTCCTATGGCAAGACTCCCTGTATCTCCCATAAAAACTTGGGCTGGATAAGAATTAAACCAAAGAAAACCAATACAAGCTCCAACAAATGCAGAAATAAAAATAACCAGCTCCTCTGCATAAGGGATATACATGACATTTAAATATTCAGCAAAACTTGCATGAGAACTGACGTAAGCCAATATAGCCAGAGCAATTCCAACGATAGCAGACGTTCCTGTAGCAAGACCATCAAGGCCATCAGTCATATTCGCTCCATTCGAAACGGCAATGACAATAAATATGACAATTGGAATAAAAATCAACCACCCATAAGAACCATCACCGCCAAAGAGCCACTTGTAATTGAACTCATTGTCCTTCACAAAAGGTATGGTTGTGGTCATTTCATCTGTTTCAACCCACTTGTAATTTTCACCTGAACTCAAACCAGTCTGTTCATGAGAAACCAGTTTTTCATTTTCTTT
>JABJEE010000177.1 GCA_018665005.1 Flavobacteriales bacterium | reverse complement strand
GATTCTGGTGGAGCAAGAATTCAGGAAGGGGTTGTGTCATTGGCAGGTTATGCAGATATATTTTACCGAAACACTCGTGCATCTGGTGTGATACCGCAATTATCCGTTATCATGGGGCCATGTGCAGGTGGAGCTGTTTACTCTCCAGCATTGACTGATTTTATTTTCATGGTTGAAGAAACCTCATATATGTTTGTTACAGGTCCTAATGTGGTTAAGACCGTTACGCATGAAGAGGTCACATCTGAGGATCTGGGAGGGGCAAAAGCACATGCAGAAAAATCAGGGGTAAATCATTTTATTGGAGGGAATGATGTTGAGTGTTTAAAAATGGTTCGAGACTTTGTCACCTACATACCTCAAAATTGTCAAGAGCTTGCACCGCATCCTCCTGTTTTTGAATTTGACAAATCAAATCTTGAAAAAATAGAATCTATTATTCCGGAGAATGCGACGATGCCTTATGACATAAGAAAGGTAATCTCTAGCGTAATTGATACTTCATCTTTTAGAGAAGTGCACAAAGATTTTGCAACGAATATTGTAGTTGGTTTCGCCAGAATCGAAGGGAGAACAATTGGAGTTATTGCAAATCAACCGATTTCATTGGCCGGAGTACTGGATATTGATTCATCTAGAAAAGGAGCCCGTTTCGTTCGGTTCTGTGACGCCTTCAATATACCTCTGTTGGTTTTTGAAGATGTTCCAGGATTTCTCCCAGGTACGGATCAGGAATGGCGTGGAATAATCACACATGGAGCAAAACTATTGTATGCTTTTTCAGAGGCCACTGTCCCAAGAATTACGGTAATCACAAGAAAGGCATATGGCGGTGCTTTTGATGTGATGAATTCGAAAAGTATTGGTTCTGACCTTAATTTCGCATGGCCGACCGCCGAAATCGCAGTAATGGGGGCTAAAGGTGCTGCAGAAATAATATTTAAAAAAGAAATTGGATCGGCAGAGAACAGAGAAGAAAAGTGGTTGGAAAAAGAAGCGGAGTATGCTGAAATGTTTGCTAACCCATATCGAGCAGCAGAAAGAGGAATTATTGATGAGGTCATATTTCCAAAAGAGACAAGATCTAGATTGGTTTCTGGATTTAAGATGCTTGAAAATAAAACAGAAAAATTACCTAATAAAAAACATGGAAATATTCCATTGTAAAGTATAAATTATGAAAGAATTAATAGAAGCATTTCCTGATAATATAAAGGAAGCGATTCAAATAGCTGAGGCAACAGATCTAAAAAGACCACAAAACGAAATTACTAGTATAGTAATGTGCGGTTTAGGGGGTTCAGGTATTGGTGCCAAAATGGTAGCAAACTGGTTGATGGATGAGGTTAAAATACCCGTCACTCTTGTTAATGATTATACCATCCCGGCATTCGTAGATAAGAATACGCTAGTAGTAGGTTCGAGTTATTCCGGAAATACGGAAGAGACCACTATGGCGATTGCTGAGGCAAAATTAAGAGGAAGCCATATCATTTGTATTTGTAGTGGCGGAAAACTAAAAACTTTTTGTCAAGAAAACGATTACGATTGTATTATTGTGCCCGGAGGGAATCCTCCGAGAAGTGCTTTGGCTTATTCTGTGATTCAACTCCTTCACATATTTGCTGAATTAGGCTTTGTTTCTCATGAGCATAAATCAAGTATGCTAAAAGGCGGTGAGTTAATTGTAAATGAAAAAGAATCGATTCATAAATTGGCTCAAGAAATGGCAGCACACCTTTTTAACAAAGTGGGGATTTATTATGCTGAAGCCAAGTATGAGGGTGTTATTGTTAGGGCAAGACAACAATTTAATGAAAACTCAAAATATTTAGGTTGGCATCATGTGATTCCTGAAATGAATCATAATGAGCTTGTCGGTTGGACAGGTGGAGACGAACGTTTTGCGCCTATATTTTTCAATACGGGAGACTTACATCCAAGAAATTACCGCCGATTTGAAATATCGCAAGAAGCGGTAGAGAAAAAATGCGGAAAAGTTCTTTTGGTTCATGCAAAAGGAGGGTCATTTATTGAAAGGTCTATATATCTGATTAATATCGTGGACTGGGCCTCGTATTATCTTTGTGAAATGAATGGTGCGGATATTATTGATATTGAAATTATTGATTACTTAAAAGGAGAGCTATCTAAATTTTAATGAATTCTCTACCTGAAGTAACTATTATTAATCTTGGGCTGGTTGACTACAAAGAAGCTTGGGATATACAAGAAAATTATTTTAGACAAGCCATTGACCGTAAAATAGCCATTAGAAACGGCGAGAATCTTGCTCCACCGTCTAATTATCTTATTTTATGTGAACATCCTCATGTATATACTATTGGTAAGAGCGGAAATAAAGAAAACCTTCTATTATCAGAAAATGAGGTTGCATCCAAAGAGGCTTCTTTTTATAAAATTAATCGAGGAGGTGATATCACTTATCATGGTCCGGGGCAGTTGGTTGTATACCCCATTTTAGATTTGGAACAGTTTTTTACTGACATTCATAAATACATGCGTTTTTTAGAGGAAGCGGTGATTAATACTTTATTAAAATTTAATATTCAATCATCACGTATTGATGGAATGACAGGAGTTTGGCTGGATTCGGACCAACCTACTGCTAGAAAAATATGCGCCATGGGGGTGAAAAGTTCCAGATGGGTTACCATGCATGGTATAGGTTTTAATATCAATACTAACTTGGATTTCTTTTCTCATATTGTGCCTTGTGGAATAGATGATAAAGCCGTAACTTCAATGCAGAAAGAGCTTGGGAGAAAGATAGATATAAAGGAAGTTGAAGCTATTATTCTTGAGGAATTTAAATCTCTTTTCGGTTTTATTGTGAAAGAAAATTAACTATTGCCTTGATTAAAAAAACATTAAAATATACAGCTTATAGTCTTCTAACCCTTGTGGTTATTGTTAATTTATTTATTCTTCTTTCAGGCAGATATTATCTGTATTCAGGTATTGCTAAAACGTACCTTAGAGGAAAATTAGGGCCAACAATCTATGATTTAGAATTATTTCCAGTAAACACCATTAAAAAGTCAAAAGAACCCTTCCATTTTATCCTAGAAAAAAATGCCTCTATTAAACTAACTAAAGCGGATCTAGATTATCATCAAGAAATGGATACCAAGGCATTTTTGATTTTTCAGGGAGACACCTTGGTTTATGAGAAATATTTTGACGAACATACTCAGAATCAAGTATCAAATTCTTTTTCAGCGGCAAAGTCGGTCATTGGAATGCTCATAGGAATTGCAATTGAAGAAGGTAAAATAACGAGTGTGGATGATTTGGCAGGGAAGTATATTCCAGAATTTAATAAAAACGGAAGAGAAAAAATTACCATACGCCATTTATTGACCATGTCTGCTGGTTTCGACTGGGTTGAAAGCGGAAAAAATCCTCTTTCAGAGGCTGCAGAGGGTTATTATGGAACCGACCTATACGGTTTAGTGACCAGATTGCGCGTTATTGATGAACCTGGTGTAAAGTTCAATTATCAAAGTGGTAATACCCAGATTTTAGGATTTATTTTAGAAAAGGCAACCGGAAAGTCAATCAATCAATATACTGAAGAAAAATTATGGGTTCCTCTTGGCGCTCGAAATGATGCTTTTTGGAGTTTAGACAAAGAGGGGGGCGATGAAAAAGCATTTTGCTGTATGTATGCAACAGCTCGTGATTATGCCCTGTTAGGGCAATTACTTCTAAACAATGGTTTTTATAATGGGAAGGAGATTGTACCGAGTTGGTATATGAATAAAATGCTAGAAACCCCAAGTATGAAAACAAAAGAAAATGTACCTAATATGCGATATGGTTGGCATACATGGATTTATAAAAACAATGGCGACCCAATCTATTATTGCCGAGGCTTAATGGGACAGTATATGATTGCAATACCAAGTAAAAACAGGGTTATAGTACGTTTAGGAAGCAAAAGAGACGCACACTATAAAATCCCAGAAAACAGGATAAATGACAAAGTTTTCCGTCAAAAACATGATGATAAAATCGGGCATACTATCGATTTATATAGGTATTTAAACATGTCAGATAAAATGGTTTCTCAAATCAGATAACAATGAAAGATGAATTGAAGGGCCCGAAGGTTGAAAACGTATCAGTTGCTATAGTTGAGGTGCTTGTAGAGAATGAAAAAGTGTATTATGCATATCTTCTTAATTTAAGAGAGGACATCATGGAGGGGATTATTGTGTCTACTACTGGTTATGGCGAAAATGCCCAGACAGGTGATAAAATTAGAACTTCTACTTTAAGGCATTGCATCGAGTTATTACTGCCAAATGAGGCAGCAAAGATTGAGCCGATTATGCCGGAAGTCTTTGGGTTGTCAAATGAATATTGGGTGAGTTTCTGGGTGAATGATGTGATGTATGATAAACGATTTGTGTTTCCTGCTGAATCAATATGCTCAGAAAACATGCAGATGATTAATACCCTTGGACAAAAAGGAGTCATTATAAAGTAAGAACGAATTGACGCGGCGTTGCGTTATTTCCGATCATGTGGTATTTGAATATTGACAATACTCATCTGTTGTAGGTTATCAATAGAAATACTTCCATGGTATTCTTGAATAATATCTTTAATTACAGCTCTGGAGAGATCAATTGAGTTTTGCTTTTTATTCATAATCATATCATATACGCTATCATCAAATAATTGCACATTGAGTTTGTAATTTACTTTAAAACAAATAACCAAACATCCTTTCTTTTTTTCTGATGTGATCTGAATAATTACTTTCTCCTTAGAACTATTTAGCAGTAATGTAAAGAGGTTGGACCAAAGCTGAAAAAACTTATATTCATTGGTGTTATTCAACACGGCTGACTGATCTACAATGTTTTTGATTGCACCTGACTTATGAATTTCATCGTCAATGACTTCTATCACTGCCCTAATACTTTTGTACACATTAACCGATACTTTTTTATCGGCACGACCCTGTTTAAGAGCGTTTTTTAAAGATTCAACAACTTTCGAAGATTTTTGAGTTGCATTTAATGTATTCGTAGTGATTTTTTCAAATGAGACTAAGCTTGCAATCATCTTTATTACGTCAGTTTTGTTTTCTTGCTTTACAATGAATTCAGTAATGGATTTTAATTCTGATTCAATATAAACCTTGCTTATTAATACGCTAAGCTCATCATATTCTTCTTCCTTTAACTTGTGATTCTCACTTAGATATTTATTAATGATTTTAATTCGATCAAGTGATTTTTTTCCCGACTCAATCAGACTTCCATGATGTTTTTTTGCGTATTTATACCCAAAAATGATTTGTTGAGGAGAACATTTTTGTATCACATTGGTAAAAATATCATTGTAAATGTAAATGATGCTTTCAGCACCAGCTTTAATAGCACCTAATGGACTATTAAGGCTGTGTGCTACGGTATTAGCCGTTGCGCTCAGAATTAATTGTTTGTCCTGCTCCAGAATCCTTTTGGACATTTCGAGATTTGAGCTCTTTTGTCTTTCAACTTCATTTTTTTTCTCTCTAATTTCACTGGTTGCGGATTTAATTTCTTTCACTAGTTTAAGCTGTCGTAATTTGAGCCTTCTTGTTCGTTGCAAAATGAATAACCAAACCAACAATAAACCCAATATTATATAACTGGTTTGGGCCCACCAAGTAGCCCACCAAGGAGGAGTGATGGTAAACGGATATTCTAAGGGTTCGGACCATTCGCCACCAGAAATTCTTGATTTCACTTTGAATATATAAGAGCCATCAGGAATATTCGTAAAATCAGCATGTGTTTCACTTGAAGGGGGACTCCAATTCTCATCAGAACCTTCTAATATATAGCTGTAGGAGATGGCTTGTGGTTTAAACCAATTTGTTGCAGAATAAACAAATGTAAGGTGATTGTTATCATAAGAAAGCACCAAATCCTTGGGCACATTTTCAAATTTATTAACCGAAGAATAGGCTATTTTTGATTTTAAACTATCAGGAGGATTTAAGTAATCAATATATCTATTGTTTATTGAAATATCTCTTAACCTTAGAATGGGAATAGAATTATTTGCGGGAAGGTTTTTTCTTATCAGCTTAGTGATCCCTTTTCCTGTACCCCACCAAAGCGCTCCCGAATGATCAACGATTGCACTGGATTTTAAAAAGTCAACACATCGAATCCCATCATTCCAGTTATAAGTCATGCAATTATGTTGTTTATTGACTCCAAGCTCAATATTCTGTAGTTGATTTAAACCGTTTTCTGTGCCGATCCAAATTGATGATGAATTCGTATCCTCAATAATTGACCAAATTTTATTGTTGCTCAGGCCTGTTCTGGTTGAAAAGTAGTGAAATGAAGTTCCATCAAACATACACGAACCGTGAGAAAGAGACCCAAACCAGACTCTACCTTTGGAGTCATTATATGAAGAAATAATTACTGAGCTATTTAAGCCCTCTTTTTCACTAATATGATGAAAGTAAACACCGTCATATTTAATAACGCCGGCACCCCATGTACCAAAATACAGATTGCCATTAAAATCTTTTGAGCTTGTTCTAATTTTATTGGTATAAAGGCCACTATCTTCACTATAATGTATGAAAAAATGACCATCAAAAGAGCAGAGGCCTTGTTCTGATGATGCGAACCACATTACTCCACTATCATCTTCTATTATTTCATATATCTGATTTGAGATTAGTCCATTTTCTTCCTTAAAAAACATGAATTCTGAACCACTAATTTTAATTACACCCTTTTTTTCCGTAGCAATCCATATGTTCCCCTTCGAGTCCTCATAAATTTTATTTATTTGTTTACTTAACAAGGTTTTGAATTGGGGCATTTCGAAATAGTGATTCTCCTTATACATCATGAGCCCTCCATCTTCTCCACCAAACCAGATTTGATTATGTTTGTCTTCGCAGATTGCATATATGTAATCGTTAATTATACCATTTCCTTCATTTAAATTCTCAAATGATCTGAAATTTACAATGTCAAGGCCATCTCCATCAGTTCCAGCCCAGATATTACCAGACTTGTCATTTTCAAGGCATAATACATGTTCCCCGCTCAAACCATTGGTTTCATTTATCCATGTAAATTCTTTACCATCAAACTGACAAAGTCCCCCACTGTATGAGGCAATCCATAGATTATCTGTTTCATCCAATAAGAGGTCGTAAATATTATCCTCGGTTAAGAAGTTTGTTGAATTATAGTTTGTAAAAGATTCTCCATTATAGAGATCAATACCATTATCCATGTATGCAATCCAAAAGTTCTTATTACCATCTTGAATAATATTACTGATCTTATGTGATTTAAGGCCTTCATTTTTTGTGATACTCAAAATGGAATCACCCTCAATAATATTTATTCCTTTGGAAGTACAAATCCATTTTCGATTTCTGTCATCTTCGTAAATACTTTGAGTTGTATTACTAAGCAGTCCATCTTCAACAGTGTAGCTCGTAAGTATTTTCCCATCGTAAGTAAAAACACCATGTTCTCGAGATCCAATCCAAATCAGACCCTCTTGATCTTCGTAAATAAAATTAATTACGTTTGCTTTAAAACCATCTTCATTTGAAAGTTTAAAAAAATTATTGCCATCGAACATACAAATCCCTTCTCCCATTGTACCAAACCACATGTTGCCTTTTCGATCTTCTTCAATACACCAAATAAAATTATTACTCAAACCATGGTCTTCATTGAAATGTCGAAATTTATCTCCAGTATAGACGCTCACACCACCACCATTAGTCCCCATCCATATTTGATTTTTACTGTCATGAAAGACATCCCAGATATAGGAAGAACTGGTTCCTTGTTTTACATCAAGATATTTAATGTTTTTAATCGCTTTACCTTTATATATTGGTGTTTTTGCATCTGCTATTGACGGTATTTTCGTCTTAACTTTACTTAATGTAATGGTTGTTTTTTTTGAAGGGTTTATTTTGGAAGAGCCAAATGCCGTTTTTAAAAAGGTGCTAGAATCCACCATTCTTTTTTGAACTTTATTAACGTCGAATGGAATATTAATTATTCCTCGGGTATTTATTCGTTTTGGAGCTTCAAGCTTATAAGTTTTAGGTTGCTTAAGTGTTCTAAAGTCTATTTTCTTTCCATCTATTTTTATTTTGTTCTCGCCCATAATCAATTCATTCTTTGAGTTGACTGAGTTTTCAATGCCATTTCCAGAGTTGGGATTGGTATTATAGGGGCCAGATACATCATATTTCCTATAATGAAGTTCAACTTCCTTTTTTAATGTAGAGGTTTTTCGGTCTTCACAAGAATAAAATAGAATAACGACGCAACAAATAAGGAGCCTATACAAATGGTATAATTTAATTATGCTAATAGAAAGATTTGGCATAAGGAAATTAACGATAAAACAACAAATAGACAAACCCTACAGGCACTATTTAAACCTGGTCAACGAGTTGGCGAAAGATGTACCACCAATTTATTCGTTCTGCTTTTAATTTGTTTTCTCGATCATTTAATAAAACAATGATTATTTTCTTCTTTGGTGAGATGTAAATATGCTGTTTATACAAACCAATAGCCATATAGTCTTCATATTCTTTAAGTCCAATATGCCATGAATAATTGTAATTATAGCTGCTGCCTTGAGAGGTATCTCTTCTTATAGATTGATTATACCAGTCGGTGTTAAAAACTTGATTTTCATTCCACTCTCCTTTATTAAGGTACAATCTCCCAAATTTAGCGAAGTCCAAAGCTGTGGCTGAAAGACAACAAAATGACTTTTCTACCCCTAAATCATCGACACTCCAAAAACCTGTGCTGCACATCTTTATGGGAGTCCATAGTTTTCGTTGTGCATACTCGGAAACACTCATTCCGGTAGCCCTTTTAATGATCACCCCTAAAAGCTGTGTGTTTATGTTTAAATACGCTTGCTTTTCACCTGGATTATGACTGAATACAATTTTTTCAAGTTCTGTGCCGACATTATTGCCATAATATAGTCGGGCATCTTGACTTACACTAAATTTAATTCCAGAAGTATGATTGAGTAAATGTTTTATGGTCAGCAATTCTCCTTTTTCATTTGTTAATTCAGGGATGAATGTTTGTGCTTTTTGATTTACATTTTGAATATGACCTTCGTTTATTGCAATTCCAATTAAACAGGAGATGAAAGATTTTGCTAAAGAGTATGATGGGTGGATTGATGATTCATCCAAGTCTTGTCGGTAGTATTCAGCTTTAATCGTATCGTCTTGAATGAGGACAAATGCACGTACACTATGTTCTTTTAAGACATCGATAAGTGGTTCAAAACTGGGCTTATCAGTTGTCCAGTCATTGACTTTGAAGCCCTTAATATTGATTGATTTTTGAAATGAAAAGCAACTGTCAGAGATTATTTCTTTATTCTTAAAACGATGCATGTCTTTTGCATCAGGATGCCCTAAAAAAAGACTTTTTAAAGGGATACAAGAAGTGAAAAAACAGAGTAGAAGAAGACCTATAGAAGCAATTTTCACTTCATTTATAGAAGTATATTGCTTTTGTGATTTCATTAGCTTGGGTTATCCATTATTTTCACAAGTTCAGCTATTGACTTGATCCTCGGAACAATATTTTCGGTTTTTGTTATTCCAACTCCACCTACAATTAATAGCTCCTTACCATTACACTCAACATGTTCAATTGGGTTTTCAATAAAAAAGGCCAGAAGGTCATCGTTAAATAGCGATCTTATTTTTTCTCTTTGCTCTCCTTTAAGGTAATATAATTTTGAAAATTCGGGGTTGGATTTAAAATTGATGTCTTTCATGGTGCCAAAAACACGAACACGATCAAATACTCTATCAACAAGCTCTTCTCGTCTTAAAATAAATGGAGGCACCTCTTTGGGTAATTTGATATACTGCATAGTAGAATGGTAAACTTCCTTAGCAAGCATGGCTCCTTCAGAAAAAGTAACATCGGAAATCTCCCAATCCACCTTCGTTTCATCATATTCACCCTGAACAATATTTTCTTTGTATTCGATGGGTCTTGAATCGAAGAAATGAAAATTTTGAAGTTTTCGGAATCGATTGTCTTGTCCCAATTCAAAGGACCATTTATTGGCATTTGCCAATGCCCGCAGGATTTTTTGTCTTGGTGACGTCTTATTTGCAATAGGCGCAGTGCTGCTTTTTAGTGCAAACTTGTGTTTGGTCGATGCCACGTGTTTGTGTAAACCTACAAAATTCACGCTACCCCCAGTAAGCTCATGGGAGCGTTGGAAATTATCTAATGCTTCTTGTACAGTAAGGTCAATGATTTTTGCGCCTGAAAAGTCAATTTCTAATGTTGTCCCTGGAGCAATGGTTTCAAGTTTCTTTAAAAGTTTGAGAAGCGTAAGGAAGTTCGCCACTCCTCTCACTTTTATTTCATAATCGCTTCCATTTTTCTTGAGCTCTATATTTCTTGGAGAAAAGACATATATAAAGAATTGAGGAACAGAAATACGAGCAATCAATATATGGGTAATAAGTGTGATGATAATACCCGCAATTAATCCAAAAAGCAAATTGTTATACACAGTAAACAAAAGAGTGGAGACCATAAATACAAGTTGTTCAACACCTTCTTTGTAAACCTCGCTAAATACTCTTGGAGATGCCAACTTTATACCTGCAAAAACCAATACTGCCGCTAACGCCGCTAAAGGAATCATATTCATCACAGGCTGAAGAACAACAATAAAAAGAAGAACCAAGAACCCATGGAAAAAATTAGACCATCTCGTTTTTGCTTGATTTTGCACATTTACAGTACTACGGACAATCACATTCAATATAGGCAACCCTCCAAGCATTCCAGAAACGATCGTGCTGGCGCCCAGTCCCATAAGGTCACGATTTAGATTTGTTTTACGCTTATATGGATCCAGCTTGTCTATGGCTTTTGCTCCAGCAAGACTGATAATAGATGATATAATGGTTAGTGAAAGGACAACAAGCCAAAAAACACCGGTATTTAATTTTGAGAAATCTGGATACAAAAAGACTTCTGTAAGATCCGAAGGAATAGAAATGAGATAATTTGTTGGTTTTTCAAAAGTCAATCCTAAAAAATCGATGTGTTGCCCATCAAAATAATTATACATTAAAACAATGGGTATAGAAATGGCCAACACCCATACTGGAGCCGGGATGGTGTGAAACACCTTATAGCTAATCTTTGAGTGGAAAAACATTAAAAATATACCAGTTATGGATATCAGTGCTATGTAAGGGTTTGCATTTGGGAGCTGGTCCACTAGGTCTTTTAAAATACCAACGGCATTACCGGCATCGGAAGATGTGCCTATTGCTACGTGCATTTGTTTGTCAAAAATAATTACACCAATAGCTGCCAAAATACCATGTATAACTGATGATGGGAAGATTTCGGCTATTCTGCCGAGCTT
>JABJEE010000176.1 GCA_018665005.1 Flavobacteriales bacterium | reverse complement strand
TATCTAAAACAGCAGAAAACCAAAACGGAAGCCAAGAAAAAAGCCAATAAACCCAAAAGAAAGTTAAGTAAAAAGCAAGTGGTTTCTTATCAACAAGAGAAGATCATTGTCGGCTCAAAAGTGAAAATAATCTCCACAAAACAGCTGGCTTCTGTTGATGAAATTAAAGGAAAGCAAACCACTTTAGTGATAGGAAACACGCGTATTAAAGTTGCTCTTGATCAGTTGATATGGGTGTCATAAACAGAACGAATTGTAACGGTTTTTTTATTGAGCACATCGCACACAGTTTCTACTTTGCGGCATAAGTAAGACCCGCCCAATAGGTATAGGTTCTCCACAGCGAATACAGATTCCAAAGTCAGCATCGTCTACTTTGTTTAAAACCAGCTTGAGTTTGTTTAATTTTTCTTCTGCTTTTCGAAGGGCCGCCTCAACAACACTTTTATTATTTATAGCATCCATTCGAGAAACACGACCAATAGCATTTTCTGGAGAAATGGGCTTTGTAGACTCTTTGTAATCCAGGATGGCTTCTTCGGTTTTTTTTAGCTCTTCAAGGATTCGCTTTTTAATGTCTTGTTTTTGGTCTTTGTTCATTTAGAAAGCAAAATACCTTAATTTTATCTTTTTTAAAAGAATGTAAGGGTTTAAGCCTAATGTCTTAATATGAATATGTCAGAATCAAAAGCAGTTAGGATCAATAAATTTTTAAGCGAGGCGGGATTTTGCTCAAGGAGAGAGGCAGATAAGCTTATTGACATAGGTGTTGTTAAAATCAATGGAAAGGTTCCTGAAATGGGAACAAAAGTGCAATCCAACGATGTTGTCACGGTGGATGGAAAAGAGGTGACAAACAAGCAGACAGAAAACATTTATATTGCATTTAATAAGCCCGTTGGTATTGTTTGTACAACAGATACTCGTGTCGAAAAGGATAACATTATAGACTATATTAATTTCCCTTCGAGAATATTTCCAATAGGGCGACTTGACAAACCTAGTGAAGGGTTGATTCTTTTGACAAATGACGGTGATATTGTAAATAAAATATTAAGAGCCAGGAATAATCACGAAAAAGAATATATCGTTTCTGTGAATAAACCTGTAACTGCTGATTTTTTAAAACGGATGGGAAATGGTGTTCCAATTCTTGATACCGTAACTAGAAAATGCGAAGTAAAACAAATTTCAAAGAATACTTTTAGAATTGTTTTAACCCAAGGCCTAAACCGTCAAATCAGAAGAATGTGTGAGTATCTGGGTTATGAGGTTCTACGGCTCAAAAGAACACGAATAATGAATATTCCGCTTGATACAAATAGAGGGAAATGGAGACATCTCACAACAAAAGAGTTGTCAGATTTGAACCATCTATTAACAGACTCCTCTAAAACGATTTAATTACTTTATAATCTTTAAGGTCTCCTACTTTAATGTAGTAGACACCCTTTGCATACTTAGATAGATTGATTTCTTTTTTCGTGGAATCTAATATACCCTCAATTAAGATTCTTCCCTCTTGGTCATAGAGATAAAAAGAGGTGTTGAGTATAGAAGAATTACTTTCTATAAAGAAAACATTACCCGTTGGGTTGGGGTATATTTTAATGGGTTGAACCTCTTCTTTAAGCTCAAGAGTGAGCTGCTCGCAATCGTCACCAATAGGTTTAATTCGGAGAAACAGGTCATCAAAATAGCTATCATTGTCTGTTCCAACATTTCTTGTACCTGTTAAAACCATCCGTATTTTTCTTGTAGTAGCAGGGATAGCGATGTTATCAAAAAGGTATTCCCATTCGGAGCTAGAGCTTTCATAGCTCATTGTTGATCCAAGGAGGCTGTTTCCCGCATTGTAAAATTCGAGGTAAAAAGCAGGAATATCATCACCAGAATAGTCACTTAAATAGCCTCCAAAAAACACAATTGCCGAGTCATTATCAATCATTGAAGAGTAGGAGAGAAGGTCGATATCCTGATACCCTTCTCCGTATGCATTTGGATCACAAACCCCCCCAACAGCAAATAGTCGCGCCCCAGAATATGAATTGTTTCCCGCACACTCACCGCTTAAAATAGATTCAAAGGACCCCGAAACGGCCGTCCACGAGCTGGTGCCATCTTCAGCACCCGGATTTTGAAGCAGATTGGCTGAGTAGACACTTAATAACGTAGAAAACTCAATAGGATCAGACCAATCACTCCATCCTAAGCTGCGATCGCGGTATCTGACCCTCCAAAAGTAATTTGTGCTTTCTTGTAGAGAGTTTATCTCTCTTTCCGTCATACTGTTTCCTGCCTCAAGGTCTTCGTCATAATACCAGTTTTCATGTTGGAACCAGTCATCGTAAATCAAAGAAGAAAAACCCACATCGGTTGAAACCTGCCAATGTACAGCGCCTTGATATGGATTGTCATCATCTGAAAAATTTGATCCTAAAAACACAATACAGTCTGGACTCAATTCAGCCCCCTCGTAAGGGAAAAGACCCGAAGGCTTGTCCGGATTAATATTATTAGCTCTCACGCGAATAGTGTCCTTTATTTCATTATTAACAAGACCATTCTCGTAGCTTCCGTGACTAACCCTTGTTAATAAAAATTGAGGGTCATTTCCTGCTTCAACTTCAAGCAGGACAAAACCATAATCATCATCACTTCTTGAAAACTCTTTATAATCTTGCTGAGCATATTCTCCCCAATTATCAATCGCTCCACCAGCCGTTGCAACGTTTACCATCAAATGCTCATGATCTCTACTTTGCCCCCTTGAATAGCCGTGTGTGTGTCCAAAAAAGTGAATGCTAGGCTTTCCACAACTGGAGGAAAAATCCTCCAATAAAGTAATGATGTCTCCCGTATAATCGGTGTTGCCCGCAATCCATAATTCTGAATGATGAGGGTGGTGAAGCTGGGCAAAAACAAAGTCAATGTTTTCGTTGTTGCTAGCATCATCAAGAATTACTTGTAGCCAGTCTAGCTGCTCCTGTATGCGATACCCACTATTTGTTTCTAGACCAATTAATCGAACATTGGAATAGTCTTTATAATACCAATGTTCGAGATAATCATTTTGATTCGTGCCGTTTGTCGGAAGACTGAAATATTTAAAATAGTTTTCGGAATTTTGCTCGTGATTTCCTGCAACAGGATAAACAGGTACATGTTGAAATAGGGCTTGTGCAGGATCAAAAAAAGTGCTCTCCCAAGAAGAGTAATTACTCCCTGTAGCCACGAGGTCTCCCGGGATAAACACGTAGGCAATGTCTGTCGACAAATCGTTACCAAAACGATTATTTACGAATGGGATGAGTTCATCATTGATGATGTCCTCAAACACATTGGTGTGTTGCCAATCTTGCTGCATATCACTCATAGAGACAAGATTTACCGGCGCTTCACTGTTTGGTAAAGGAGGGGTTACAAAGTCAAAAATGTCGCTTTGAGCATTATTTGTAATTACTTTGTAGTAGTATTTTGTGTTGGACTCAAGCCCAGACAGCATTGTTGTATGAATTCGGGAAAGGCCATTACCCGAAATAAAAACCCCGGACGAAGAGTTTCCTAAGGTATTGCTTGTTCCCCATTCTACGGTGCTTTCATTACCCGATGAGGTTTCCCACATTATTGTTATCGAAGATGGTTCCGCGTTTTGAAGGTATGGGCCAACATTAATATTTTGACCTATTAATGAGCTGATTGCAAATAAAAAAGAAATGAACAGGAAGGATATTAATTTCATGTTTAGGTTTTTCCTAATATACAAAAACCAAAGGAGTCAATAAAAACAACATGAACCTCAATTAAAATTTTGTTTGTATTTGGCAGACTTTTCTTTTAAATCCAAGATCTTTTGCTCAATTATTTTAGTGATTTCTACCGCCGATTCTTCTTTGAAATATAAAGCCTCTCCAATGTATACCTTTGTAAGGCTGGGTAGAATTATTTTATTACCCTTTGGCAATACCCGACCGATACCTTCCATGTATACTGGAATGACCGGAATAGATCTATTATTTTCCATTAAAAATCCTACGCCCTTTTTAAAAGGCTGTAGTATACCGGCTTCACCTCTAGATCCTTCAGGAAAAAGAATTATGGATTGGCCTTTTTTCAGAACTTCATCCATTATTTCAATAGGGTCACTATCTCCAGGGGTTTCCGCCTTTTTTCTTGGAATAAGAATAAGGTTTAAGAAAAACCACGAAATAAATGAAACAAATTTATTTATCCCAAAATAATCTGCTGCCGCAATAGGTCTTGTTTTTGATAAACGATTGTTTGGTATTACTGTCATTAACGTGACAGCATCTGCATGGCTATTGTG
>JABJEE010000175.1 GCA_018665005.1 Flavobacteriales bacterium | reverse complement strand
TGAGTCTGATTGAGAAAAAGCAGAAAAAAACAGTCCAATAAATAATACGGTTAAGTAGTTTTTCATAACTATTGTTTGACTTCTAAACTTTTACTAAAAATGTCTAGCTCAGTATAAAGATCATTATACATTTCCAAAAACTGTGCCCTCATCTTGACATATTCATCATAAAGAACCTTTATTTGATTGACTTTATTTTTTTCAAATTGAATGTACTCATTGTATGACTCCCTTTTTCCATACCCTTTAGATATATCAGAATGCAGTTTTTCGAGCTGAAGTAGCTCCTCATTTATACTGTTTTTTAGTCTTATCTGTTCTTTTCCTAGAGGGCCGAGCATTCTTCTCATTCTCTTAAAATCATCCATCTTTTGTCCGAATAAAACATCTAATGTGTCTGAATAATAATTCTGTTTTACTCTGCGTTCAACATCATAAGTGGAGAGCTTTAAAACAGAAATACTATCTATTTTAATCGCGTCAAATTCGTTTTTATAAGTCTTCATCTGTTCTGATAAAACCAAAACGTTTTTCTCTTGTTTCTCCTTGTCTAAATCTGAACAAGAAACGCTAAAGAAAAGTAAAACGAAGATATATTTTCTCATACTCAGGATTTTAAGTTAAGCATCTATTGAATTTAATTAATGATCTTAAATCCAGTGTATGGAACAAGTGGCTCTGGGATTTTAATTCCTTGAGTTGATTGGTTATTTTCAAGTAGGGCAGCTACTATTCGAGGTAAAGCCAATGCCGACCCATTTAGGGTATGACATAATTTTGATTTTTTATTTTCATCCTTATAACGAAGCTTTAGCCTGTTCGACTGAAAGGTGTCAAAACGAGACACAGAGCTCACTTCGAGCCATTTATCTTGACCTGCGGAATACACCTCAAAATCATAAGTAATCGAAGCTGCAAACCCTGTATCACCTCCACACAGTTTTAATATTCTATACTGTAGTCCTAATTTTTCCAATAAAGATTTTACATGATCCAGCATTTCTTTGAGTGCCGACTCAACATTTTCCGGTTTCTCTATTCTTACTATTTCAACTTTTTCAAATTGATGGAGCCTATTTAACCCTCTTACGTCTTTTCCATAGCTCCCTGCTTCTCGTCTAAAACAGGGTGTGTGTCCCGTTATTTTAATTGAAAAATCATCGTTAGGCAACAAGGTGTTTCTATACATATTGGTTAAAGGAACCTCCGCGGTAGGAATAAGATACAAATCATCTTCTCCGACATGATACATCATTCCTTCCTTATCTGGGAGCTGTCCAGTGCCTATTCCGCTTTCTTCATTGACCATTAAAGGAGAGCTAAATTCCTCATAACCCGCATTACTGGCCTCATCCAGGAAAAAAGAAATTAAAGCCCTTTGTAGCTTCGCCCCCTTACCTCTATAAAAAGGAAACCCGGCTCCAGTAACTTTCACCCCAAGTTCAAAATCAATGAGCTGGTATTCTTTAGCAAGGTCCCAGTGGGCTTTAGGTGCGCTTTCACTTGTTGGACTACTTCCTGATTCAAATATAAGCTCATTATCCTCTGCATCCTTTCCTGAGGGAACTTCTGGTCGTAGGATATTTGGCAAAGCCATAATTGCTTTAGAGAGTTGGACTTGAAGCTCCTCTACTCTGGCTTTTTGAGAGACCTCTTGTTTTTTTAATTCAACACTTTGGGTTTTTAATGCCTCAGCCTGATTGCGCTCTCCAGAACCGAAAAGTTTTCCCACCTCTTTTGAAATTGTATTCAGATTCGCAGATGTTTCTTGAAGTTCTGTTTTCGCGTCGCGCCACTGCTGATCAACAATTAAAATCTTTTCTATGTCTTTTTCAGAATCTAATCCTCTTTTCTTTAAACCAGCAATAACCTCTGCTCTATTTTCTTTAATCCTCTGAATTTCAATCATACTTGTGTTTTGTACAACAAAGCTAAACAATTGAAAAAATAATAAGTGTGATTTTACTTTATTAAAATTTGATTCTCTTTGTTCACGTGTTAAAAATGGTTAAGTTTTCTGCACGAATGAATTGATTTTATTTAGCTTCGTTTATCATGTTGAGAAAAAACAAAATAAGTTTAGCTGTTTTCTTACTGGCGCTGTCTATCATTAGCTTGATTATCGTTCAATCCTATCAACTCTATCACACTTATGACCGAAAATCAAAAGAGCTTAATGACAATATTCAATCTTTTCAAGATAAAATCTCTTTCCGTCACGAAAAAGCAGAAGATTACAGACGCTACATCGATATTGTTAATGATGATTTTAGCGTGCAATATAAAGAGATCCTAAAGGCAGAATTTGAAAACCTCATCCCAACTCAAAATATTACAATTAGCGATACTGTTATAATGAATAATGGTGTTCCAGAGGAATATCTGGTTATTCAGGGAAGAGCATTTGATTCCATTAGCGGATTAAGTGCTGAGCAGCGTGTTCTAGCCAAAGACTACAGGGAAATAAGAGATGTCCTTCAAGGAAAGGTTAAAGTGATTCCTGGTTCTATTGACTCTAGCCGGCTTTCAATTGAGCTTAATCAAAAAGTCATTCAACAAATTTTTAAGAAAGCAAAATTCATCAATGAAATGATGGTTCAGTCTTTCAAGGAAAATATATTAGAAACCCCACAACAGAGAATCGACTTGGTTTTTCTTGATTCAATTATTGCTTTTGAATTGAAAAACGAACACCTTCCAAAGAACTACAACTTTTGTATTTATCAAGCTGAACAAAAACCAGTTGTTTTTCCCTTGTCAACAAAAAATTACAAAAACTCTATCCCTTTTGATTCCATTCATAAGGTTTCTCTATTCCCTAACAATACATTCAGCGACCCTTTATATTTACAAATAAACTTTCCACAAAGGGGTCGTTTTATTCTTAAAGAAATGACTTTATCCATAGCAGGTTCTATTATTGTTATTGTGCTTGTTTTGGTTGCTTTTGTGTTCATGTTCAAAACCATTATAGAACAAAAGCGCTTGTCAGAATTAAAAGCCGGTTTTATTTCCAACATGACTCATGAATTCAAGACCCCTATTTCAACGATTTCATTGGCCTGTGAAGCTATTGAAGACTCTGATGTGAATAAAGATGAAAATGCGAATACCGTATCGCCATTCATAAGTATGATTAAACAAGAAAATCGTAGGCTCGAAGTGCTGGTTGAAAGCATACTTGAAAGCTCTAGGCTCGAGCAACAAAACATCAAGTGGGGAAAAGACAGTGTTAATCTTTGCGAGGTCGCACAAAATGTCGTTGAAAATGCTTTGTTTCGTGTAGGATCAGAAAATTGCTCAATTCAGCTAAAGAATAACAAGGAATCAATAGTTGCTCTTTGTGACCGTTTACATTTTAGAAACCTCCTTACCAATCTGGTAGATAATGCAATTAAATATAGTGAAGGTAAAGCGTCTATTATTCTTGATATAAAACAAAATACAAATAATGTCGTTTTAACCATCTCAGATTCAGGAATTGGAATTGAAAAAGAACATCTCGATAAAATATTTGATAAATTGTACCGGGTTCCAACAGGAAATATTCACAATGTTAAAGGTTTTGGGTTGGGACTAAATTATGTAAAGCGGATTTGTGATGGCTATTCTTGGGACATTAAAGTAACGAGTCGGTTTGGTCAAGGCACAACATTTGTTATAACAATGAATAAAGAATGAAGGAAAATAAAAACATATTATTAGCTGAAGATGATGAAAACCTTGGAAAACTCCTTGTATCATACCTGCAAGCAAAAGGTTTTGGTGTCGAGTTGGCCAGAAATGGAAAAATAGCTTACGAACTTTTTAACAACACGAAGCATCATTTTGATCTCCTTATTTTGGATGTAATGATGCCTGAGATGGATGGCTTTACCTTGGGGTCAGAAATACGGCTTTTGGATCGCAAGGTGCCGTTATTGTTTTTATCTGCGAAATCCATGAAAGAAGATAAGCTCAAGGGGTTTGATGTTGGCGCTGATGATTACATCACTAAACCCTTTTCAATGGAAGAGCTTTTGGCTAGGATTAACGCTATTCTCAAAAGAACCGAGCTCCATCAAAAAAATGTGCAAGAAAAAATACATGTCGGCAAGATTGAATATGAACCGGAACTTAGCGTTCTACATCTCGGTACCGGCGTTAAGAAATTAACCACCAAAGAAAACATGCTATTGCGTCTATTGGTTCAAAATCAAAATGAGCTTCTCGATCGACAAGCCGCTCTTCGGGCCGTTTGGGGAGATGATAATTATTTTAATGGAAGAAGCATGGATGTATACATTGCAAAGCTGCGAAAGCTATTGAAAGAAGACTCCAATATTGAAATAATGAATGTGCATGGTATAGGGTTCAAGTTGCTCGTAAAGCAATAATATGCAAAGAATTTTCTTTTCGAATTTGGTGTTAATGGTTCTCTTGAATCTGCTAATCAAGCCTATTGCCTTATTCGGAATTGATGCCACGGTTCAAAACCGTGTTGGCCCTGAAAACTATGGCCTCTATTTTTCTTTATTAAACCTATCTGTCTTATTTAATATTCTATTAGATTTTGGAATTAACAATTACACGACTAAAAACTTAGCGCAAAACCCCGAAGAAATAAAAAAATACTTTGGCCGGGTTTTCACCTTTAGAATTGTCTTATTTAGCTTTTATAGTGTTTTTACCTTTGGTCTAGCCTATGTTCTGGGGTATTCAGGACGTCCTATGTTTCTCTTGTCTTTTCTCATTTTAAATCAATTTTTGATTTTAACTATTGCATATTTTAGGAGTCATTTCGCGGGGTTTCATTTTTTCAAAACAGATGCTTTTATCTCTGTTTTAGACCGTGGCCTTTTAATTATCGTTGGAGGTCTTCTTTTGTTTTCTCCTTGGGCTCCAAAGAATCTGCAAATTGAGTGGTTTATCTGGATACAAACCTTTTGCTACGGAACCACTCTTATAGTAGGTTTTATTTTATTAATAAAACACCTCAAGCGTCCCTATTTTTCATGGGACCCTGCTTTTAGTATTGAGCTTATTAAAAAAAGTTGGCCTTACGCCCTTCTTATTGTTTTAATGTTATTGTATACTCGTGTAGATGGTGTAATGTTGGAGAGAATGCTCATAAACGGAGCGTATGAGTCGGGTGTTTACGCTCAAGGGTTTAGGTTGCTGGATGCGCTATACATGTTTGGAATGATCTTCGCTGGTTTATTATTTCCCTTATTTTCAAAACAGCTAAAAGAATCCATTCCCGCCGTATTAGAACTGGTCAAAACTTCCGCTAATTTATTGTTAAGCGGAGTTCTTATTATCATTTTCATCACCTGCTATAACTCCTCTTTTCTCCTAGGGCTAATCTATTCTGACTATCAGGAAGCAATTGAGCCTTTTCAATTTTTAATGCTTGGGTTTTTTCCGATTTGCATGAATTTTATTTTTGGAACGTTATTAACGGCAAATGGAAACCTCAAGGCTCTAAATTTTATTTCTTTAGGAGGAATCATTGCCAATGTTTGTATTAACCTTTGGCTCATACCAAAATATGGTGCATTGGGCGCTGCAATTGCAACATTTTTTACACAGCTAGTAACAGCAATTTTGCAGTATTTTTATTGCGTTGTGAAATTCAAAATTCCTATTAAAATAATTGGGTTTCTTAAATTCGCAGTTCTCATTGTTGGGTTATTTGGTGTCAGCCATTATTTTAATAATAGTGATTATTTAATCCTTCTCCAGCTTATTGTTGGATTCTTTTTAACCTTTACATTGTCTTTAATTGATCTAAGTTCTATGAAAGAACTTTATTTCTCTTCGAGGAGAATCAAATAATTTTTTAGAAATAGAGTTTTAATTGTGTTTATAAGTCCTATTTTTGTAATCTGAAAAAATTCTAATGGAAAAAAATGATTTAAATCTAAACGAAGAAAGAGAGAAATTATTGACGTTTTTGTTTCGCAAAAGGAAGATAATTCTATCATTTTCTTTTATTGTAAGTGCTTTAGCCTTCGGTCTTTCCTATTTAATTACACCGTTATACCTTTCTACGGCAATCGTTTTCCCTGCAGCGTCAAGTTCTGTTTCTTTTTCTGAACAGAGAAACACAAAAGCATCTTCTATGGATTTTGGGGAGGAAGAACAAGCAGAACAATTGGTTCAAATTTTACAATCGGCAGATCTTAAAGACTTAATGGTGAAGAAGTATGACTTAATGAATCATTATAATATTAAAGAGAGTGATGGCAATAAGTATGATAAGTTAAATACAGCATATGAGGGTCATTTTTCTTTTGAAAGAACAAGGTTTGGATCAATAAAAATTGATGTTTTGGATCGAGACCCAAAGCTTGCGGCAAAAATGGCAAACGAAATTATCAACTTAATTGACACGGTAAAAAACAACATTATTCGTAAACGAACGCTTCCTGCGTTCAAAATCACCAAACGAAAGAAAGAACAGCTTGAAACTGAAATCAATACGCTATTAAATAAAATGGACAGTTTATCTAAGTTAGGCGTAGTTTCTCTAGATGTCCGGTCTCGGCTTTTTCAGGCCTTGGTTGATTCAAAAAACCCAAATGAAAAATCACAGTTACAACAAAAAATAGAGATTAACTCGTTATTGGGTTCTACTTTCGATGGCTTGGAGAGGAAAAGAAATGAGAAAATTATAAAATTAGAAGACTTTAAGGTTGCTTATGAACAAGCCGAGTCGGATGCTGCTATGGACTTTAGTCATAAATTTGTAGTTCAAAAAGCAAAAGTGGCTGATAAAAAAGACCAACCCAAAAGAATTATTATGACGATAATTGCTGCTTTTGGTTCTTTTATTTTTATTGTCTTCTCCCTTTTAATTATTGAGCGATATAAAGAATTAAAGCTTAAGTCTTAGTATGACTGGCGTCAATAAAATCAGCCTATCATTGGGCGCGTTGTGTCTATCGGCTCTATTTGCTTTTTTTAACTCAATGGGTTTGGAGGCTCTAGGGCTTTTTCCTCTCGTACTCCTATTCATTTACCTTGCTGTTTTTGAAACTGAAAAATTCTTTTTATCTATTGCTTTTCTTACCCCTTTATCTGTCAATATTGAAGAATATACGGATGGTCTCGGATTGTTTCTGCCCACAGAACCATTATTGTTTGGCTTAATGGTTTTATTTCTTTTTATACAAATCAAGTCTCCTTTTTTAGATGTAAGGATATGGCGCAACCCAATTATAATTTGCGTGCTTTCATACATGATTTGGCTTGTTTTTACTTCCGTTACGAGTACAGACCCCTTGATTTCTTTTAAATCTGTTTTGGCAAAACTCTGGTTTATTATTCCACTACTAATCTTTGGGACACACTTCTTTAGAAAACATGAAAACAGAATTATTTTTCTTTGGTTATTTATTGTGTCCTGTTGTTTGGTGGTTTGTTTTACGCTAGTGCATCATTCCATTTACGGTTTTGGTGAAGAAGAAGGTCATTGGGTAATGTGGCCCTTTTTTAAAGACCACACCATTTATGGAGCAACGGTTGCCCTTTGTCTTCCTATTAGCCTTGCCCTACTAAAACAAAAAGGAAGCCCCCCATTATCAAAAGCCATTTTAATTCTTTTAAATGTAATCTTGATTGTAGGTTTAATCTTTTCATATACTCGGGCTGCTTGGTTGAGTGTTATCTGTGCATCAATAATTGGCATGCTCGTTTATTTTAGAGTAAACTTTCGATTCTTAATGGGGCTTGGCTTGGCCTTTTCTCTTATAATTTATTCTCAATGGGATAATATACAGCTTGCACTCGCAAAAAACACTCATGAACATACCACAGAGGCTTTTGAAGAAAAAATTCAAAGTGCCGCGAACGTTACAACTGATGCGTCAAATTTAGAGAGGATTAATCGTTGGGATTGCGCAATACAAATGTTCAAAAAGGAACCAATTACTGGGTTTGGCCCTGGAACCTATGCCTTTGAATACGCTCCCTTTCAGGATCCCGAAAACCAAACAATTATTTCTACCAATTTCGGAGATATGGGTAATGCGCATAGTGAATATCTAGGTACTTTGTCTGAGACGGGCCTTTTAGGACTTCTGCTTTTTTTATCGATAATTGCATCAATATTTATTTCTGCAATTCGCCTCTACTATAAGACGGCAATCCAAGAAAATGACACTAAACTGTTAATCATGGGGATTATAGTTTCACTATCATCTTATTTTATTCATGCTTTTTTAAATAATTATCTAGACACCGATAAGGCAGCGGTGCCTGTATGGGCAATGTGTGCAATGATCATAGCAATGAGTCTTCCAATAGCTAACGATCAATCCATAAAGCAGGGTTGAGACTTTTTGTGCTTGTTCCGCTTACAAGGTGGAGCTCAAAATGAAGTACCCCAATAGAATTGTTCTCACTTAAAATCGTTCCTATTTGTTGTTTTGTTTTTACCTTATCTCCTTTAGATACCATCGTTTCTTTAAGATTACTATATACTGTTCGATAATTTCCATGCTTCATAATAACCACCTTTCCTGAACCAGGGATGGTAAACACGCTTGTAACCTCTCCTTCAAAAATGGTTCGCACTAAAGAATTTGCAGGGCACGATATATCTATCCCGTTATTGTTCGTATAAACACCACTCAACGAGGGATGTTGGTTTTTACCATACTTTTCTGTTATTGAGCCTTTTCCTACTGGCCAAGGAAGCGCACCTCTATTGTTTTGGAATTTTTTACTGCTTATTTTACCTTCTGAGGATTCATCGTTTAAAGTGGTTGTGTTCTTTTTTGGGGTTTCTCCATTTTCTCGCGCAGCTTCTAACCTACGCCTTTCTGCTTCCTTTCTTTTTCTCTCAATTTCGGCAAGTTCCTTTCTTATTACCTCATTTATTTTCTTTTTAATCGCTTGTTTTTTTATTTCGTTTTTCCTTATTTCTGCAAGCAACAAGCCTTCTTCTTTTTGAATTTTTTTTAGAACCTCCATTTTTTTACTCCTGTCAACTTCTATTTTAGCACGTTCCTGTCTTTTTTGAGAAAGCGTTTCTTGCTTTTTCTTTTTTTCAATTTCTATAGCTTCTATTTCCTCTTTAATTTTTGCTTGATCTTGTACAATTAAGGCGGCTTGTTTTTTATGAAGTGCCGAAACACTTTTTAGGTATTTGTTTCTTTTTTGAGCTTCATAATAACTATCTGCGGAAAGCACAAACATTATTTGACCATTTTTATTTCTGTTTTTGTAAGCATTAATAATCATTTCCTTGTATTGTGCCTTTAACCTTTCCATTCGGATCGTTAATGCTTTCACTTTTTCTTGCTTTTCCTGAATATAGACATCGGCCATTTTTACCTGATTGTCGAAGATTTTCAGCAGTGCTTCTCTGCTATTAATTTGATTCTCAATAAGCTTCAATTCATTAAGAGAAGCCTCTCTATTTGACGAGACCTTTTGTAATAAGCTTTTGGTGTTTGATATCTTACTTTCAAGTTTTTTTTGCTCTCTTTTTAGTTTGTCACTTTTTGATTGTGACAAAACACTAAAACAAAGACCTAAAAATAAAATAACATTAATTACACGTTTCATAATTTTCAGGGATTATTAGCGATAGTTTTCTCGGTATATTAATTCTTAACTTATTAAACACCATTTTAATTTCAGCTGATGTTGTGGGCCCTACAAGAAAAATATTCATCTCTTTGGGATAAATAACACCCTCTTTTTCTTGCCACTCAACATATTTTATGTCAATTTTAAATGAATCAGCGGGACTATAAATGTGTGCAGAAGATAAGCCGTTTGCTTCCGAATTCAATTCATAAGTATAAATTAAATTCGATTTGTGTCGTTTTTCACTTTTTTTCTGTTCACGCTTTTTATGTGTGGAAATAATATACTCATATGGGTTGCTTAAAACGTGGTACTTAACTCCTTTTTTGTAACCGATAGGTAGCCCGAAGAACAGTTCTTGGATGTTTTCAAATGACAGTTCTATACCCCAAAGCTCTGAGTATTCGGTAATCGCCTTTCCTGTATAGCATTTGTCTTTTTTATTGACAATAGTAATCTTCTCAGTATCTATGTAAGCAGTGAAAACAGGTATGGCAGCATAAGAAAGTATGGTACTCAATGCTGAGTCTTGTACAATATTCACCGAAGACTTAAAAGAAACCTTTCTTTCTTCATCTGAATAGGTCACTTTTATCTTTGAATAAAAATATTCGGGCCTTTTAGAATGGAGGCTATCCAGTTTTTCTAAAAAACCTTTTTCTTTTAGCTTCGGGAACTTTTGAGGTTTTTCACCAACATTCGACCATTGGCTCGAACAAGAAGCTAAAACCAATAATAGAATCAAGCTGTAAATTATGTTATTCCATATATTCTTCATTCAATATTTTTTTTTCAAGAAGGTCACTTCCGGGACCAATCCTTGCCGCTTCTCTCCAATACAGCAATGCATCTTTAATGTTTTTTAATTTCGCAAAGGAATCTCCCAGCCTTTCGTTAACCTGAGATCGCACCTTCTGATCTTCTATTTGATTATTCATTGCCTGTAATAATGATTTGTATATATTTTTTGCTTCAAGAAACTGTTCTTTCACAAAGAAAATATCACCTTTTAATAATAATAAATCAAAGTTCGTTCCATTTATTTCAATGAGCTCATCAACCAATACTTGTGCCATATCTAAATAGACCTTTTTTTCGTAAAGTCTCAAACAGAAATTAAATATCAAGTATTGGTTGTTGTGTGGTTTTCCCGTAGCAATCGCTTTTAAATATTCTTTTTTAGCATCAACAAAACGGTTTTGACCAAAATATGATTCAGCAAGTTGACCTTGCAGGTCTGACTTAACAACAGGGTCATCTACAACGGTAAAAAGTCCCTCGTTTGCATATTGCTCAGCAAGAATAAACTCATTGGTTTGATTATAAGCAACACTCAACATATAATACGGCAATGTTTTTAGAGGAAAGGTTTTGATTGCCTCTTTCCCCTTCTCAATAAGTCGTTTCCATTGCTTAAAATCATAGTGAAGATATAAAACTCTTTCCCAGGTCAAATAATTTCCTGGATTAGTGGACAATGCTTTTTCATAACTTTTAATCGCGCGCTCAAATTCTTTGTTTTCAATGTATATGTCCCCTATAAGCATCATTATGGTATCATTTGCACCATAATATGTTTCAACCTTTGTTAATATCGGTTTGATGGAATTCGTGTCCGTATAATGAATGAAAAAATTCAAGGCCTCTTTTACCTCTTCAGTCATAAGATTTTCAGATGAAATGGCTTTAGAATATAACGTTTTGCATTTATCTATGTTTTTTCTTTCGAATTCAAATTGAGCAAGAAGTACCAGTCCTGTTCCGTTTTTAGGATCTAGCTCTACGAGCTTTTTCAACCAGAGCATACCTAATTCTATTTGACCCGAGTTTAAATAAAAATCCACAAGTGTTGCAATGATATATTGGTTGTTGTTTTCAATTTTTAATACCCTTAATAATTCTTGTTCGGCCTCATCCATTTTCATTAAACCCTTAAACCAGATGTGCTTTTTTAATGATGCCTCAACTTGAATGCCCACATTTTCTTCTAATCGATTTAAAACGGATATTGCCTTTTTGATGTTTCCAGAAAGTTCCCAAGATAAAGCACTCTCAAAATAATAATTAGAATTGGTTGAGCGTTTAGAAATGATTTCTTCAAAAACAAGGGCGGACTCTTCATATTCTCCAATTTCACGGTACATGTAGCCCAACTCTATTTGATAATACAAGTTTGATTTATCAAAAGTTGCGGCCTGAATGGTGTGGTATTTCGCTTGTTCTAAATCCCCCTTGATTAATGATATTTGAGCAATAGCAAAATGACTGGCGTCATCTTCTGGTTTTTCTTTTAGACATTTATTAAATCGCGCAATCGACTCTTCATAGTTGCCTATTAGTTTTAATCTGACTCCTTCATGAAAAGCACTTATATAAGTTTCGCTTTTATTCGGTTTCGTCGATTCTTCACTCGTTCTACACGAAAAAAACAAAATTAAAAGAAGAAACAATAAACTAATTCGCATCACCCATTTCTGTGTAATCTCCAATGCTTAAATTTCGTGTGGTTCCATTTACCTTTGATTGAGCACCGACCATAGAGTCTTTTAAATTCATGTTCGAAACCAATGTGTTTTGTTGAATTATTGAATTTGATACTATCGAATCCGTTATTTCAGATTTTGCTCCCACTGAAACATGTGGACCTATAACCGACCTTGTTATTTTGGCTCCTTTACCAATAAAACAGGGCTCTATGATTATGGATTCTGTTAGTTCTGATTCAGCGTTCACTAAAAGGGTTCCCTTTTCTTTCTCAAAGTTTAAAACTGACTGATTGGTTTCAACCGTCGCGTTTTTATTTCCACAATCTAGCCAATGTGTTACTTTTCCAGGGATAAATGATGTGCCTTTTTCTGTAAGCCGTCTCAAAGCATCGGG
>JABJEE010000174.1 GCA_018665005.1 Flavobacteriales bacterium | reverse complement strand
GGAATTACCACTCAGGCATTTGCTGAGTATATTCCTTTTTCAAAGTGGTTTTTGACTATTGCGGTTGTATTATTTGCGGTATCAACCATGATCTCATGGTCCTATTACGGGCTTCAGTCTTGGAAGTATCTATTTGGTAGAGGAAAAGGGGCTGATATGGCTTACAAACTGCTCTTTCTTCTTTTTGTCGTAATAGGTGCTTCAGCCAGTATGAGTTCTATTTGGGACTTCTCAGATGCTATGATTTTTGCCATGGTATTTCCCAATATGATTGGTTTATTCTTCTTGTTTCCGGTTGTTAAAAAACAACTTTCGAGGTATTTAGAAGTCATCAGATCATCTAAGGAGCCGAACGATAAATAACCATTGGTCTTAATTTAAATTTTATAAAAGATTCATTTTATATTTCTAAACATAAACGAAGAGGAGTCGTCGTCTTCTTTCTCTTTGGGTTATTTATATTGTTACTTCCCAGGCTCTTGGGTTATTTTCAAGATGCTCCAAAACCCATAATTAAATCGGAACATATAGAGCGATTTGAATCAAAAAAATCACTTACAGAAGAAAAAGAATCTAAGAAGAAGTCTTATGCTAAAAAGTATGTTGCTCCAGCCTGCAGATTTAACCCAAATGAATATTTACTAAATGATTGGTTGGCTTTGGGAGTGTCAAGAAAACAAGGTCAATCCATAGTAAATTTCATCGAACGGGGCATTCATTCAAATGAGGAATTGGAAAAAATATATGTAATGCCCGCAGAGGTTTTTTCTTTGATTAAAGACTCTACATTTTATCCATTAATAATGGAAAATGAGAAGTATGAAGTAGATACATTAATCCAAGTTGAGCTATTAGATATTAATTTGGCTTCCAAGGAAGATCTTATTCAATTAAAAGGAATAGGAGAGTTTTATGCAAAACAAATCATAAAATACAGAGAAGAGCTTGGGGGATATATATTCATTGAACAGCTTCTTGAAGTGTGGAAAATGCGTTTGGAAACTTATCAAATGGTAATTCCTCAAATCACCATTAATAGACTCAACATTAAGAAAATAAACATTAACACATGTACGATTGAGGTTTTAAAAAAACACCCTTATCTGGATTATTATCAATCCAATTCGCTGATAAAAATGAGAGCACAAAGAGAAAAATTCTCTAAACTTATTGAAGTCTTAGACTCCAAGTTGATTAATGAAGAAGAATTTGATAGAATTTTTCCATATTTGAGTTTATAGGCCTTTGAAATAGGATTTTATAAATTTCTTAGGCTTTTATTCTAAAACCTCATAAAGCTTGGTTAAATTTGCAGTATGACGTTAGAAGAAAATTTAAAATCCGTTATACGCGATGTTCCTGATTTTCCAAAGCCAGGAATTTTGTTTAAAGATATTTCTACTATCATGTTGGATGCCGAACTTTCAAAAAAAGTCTTAGTTCATCTAAAAGACCTGTATCAAGAGGAATCAATTGATGCTGTTGCTGGTATTGAAAGTAGGGGGTTTCTTTTTGGATATCCTTTGGCTATGGAACTCGGCGTCCCTTTTATTCTCATTCGAAAACAAGGAAAGGCTTCCTTATAAGAAAATAAGCCATTCTTATGATCTTGAATATGGAAGTGCGGTCATTGAAATACATGAAGATGCAGTAAAGCCTGGTCAAAATGTGCTTATTCATGATGATCTTCTGGCGACAGGAGGGTCTGCTGATGCCGCAGCAGAACTTATTAAAAAGTGTGGGGGGTCCGTATTTGGATTTAATTTTTTGGTCGCTTTGGATTTCTTGAAGGGAGAACAAAAGTTAAACAATCATTCCTCTAATATTATTAATTTAGTGCGCTATTAATTTAGAAAAAATCAACCAATCAATATGAATTTTGAGCTTAATGAAAATCAGCAAATGATTTCACAAATGGTGCGAGATTTCTCTGAAAAAGAGATTCGTCCGAACCTTAATAAATGGGATAGTGAAGAATTCTTTCCTGTCGATACGATGAAAAAAATGGGAGAGCTTGGGCTTCTCGGTATTTTTGTTCCTGAGGAATATGGAGGTTCTGGATTTACTTATTTTGAGTACGCCACAGCTCTTATGGAATTAGGAAAGGTGTGTGGAGGGGTTGGTTTGAGTGTCGCTGCTCATAACTCATTATGTACGGGACATATCTTGTATCATGGAAATGAAGCTCAAAAGAAAAAATACCTACCAAAGCTGGCTAGTGGAGAGTGGATTGGCGCTTGGGGCCTTACAGAGGCCAATACAGGCTCTGATGCTATGAGGATGGAGACGACTGCTGTCGAAGATGGCGATTTTTGGGTGCTAAATGGAACAAAAAATTGGATTACTCATGGCCTTTCTGGTGATGTAGCAGTTGTATTGATTCGAACAGGAGATTTACTCGATAGTAAGGGAATTACTGCTTTTATTGTTGAGAAAGGCACACCTGGTTTTTCTGCAGTGAAAATAAAAGACAAATTAGGAGTTCGGGCCAGTGAAACTGCAGAGCTTATTTTTGATAACGTGCGTATTCCGAAAGAAAATGTAATTGGCAATGTGGGAGACGGGTTTAAACAAGCAATGAAGGTTCTGGATGGAGGACGAATTTCTATTGCATCCTTGAGCTGTGGAGTAGCACGAGGGGCATATGAGGCATCCGTTCAATATGCAAAAGAAAGAGAACAGTTTGGCAAACCAATTGGTCAATTTCAAGCAATCGCCTTCAAACTGGCTGATATGGCAACTGAAATAGAGGCGGCAGAATTGTTGACTTTTCAAGCAGCATATTTAAAAAACAATAAAAAACCAGTAACAAAAGAGGGGGCATATGCCAAGTATTTTGCCTCAGAAGTATCCGTGAGGTGTGGCAACGAAGCTGTACAAATTATGGGTGGATATGGTTACACAAAAGAGTATCCGGCAGAGAAGTTTTTACGAGATTCTAAGCTAATGACTATAGGTGAAGGAACATCAGAGATACAAAAAATTGTAATTTCAAGAGAAATTTTGAAATAATTTGTTGGAACATTTATAAAATAGCTTATCTTTGCAGTCCGATATAAACTAAAATATCCGTTTATTATGTTAATTATACCAATAAAAGAAGGCGAGAACATCGAAAGAGCTTTAAAAAAGTACAAGAAGAAATTCGAAAAAACCAAAGTAATGTTACAATTGCGTGGAAGAAAAGAGTTTGAAAAGCCTTCAATTACAAAAAGACAACAAATTATTCGTGCTTCATATAAGCAAAGAATGCAGTCATTGGAAGCGTAACCTTCTATAAAAATATACGTTAAAGAAAGGAGTCATAAGACTCCTTTTTTTATGTTCGATAAATTCATTTCATATCTGCAATTTGAAAAGCGATATTCTAATCACACGATATTGGCTTATCGACAAGACCTTGACGCTTTCAAAGAATTTGCCGAATTAGAGAAAATAGCTGAGTTTTCCGATTTATCATCGTCGTTTATACGGTCCTGGATTGTATATCTCATTGAAGGCGGGATGAAAAATAAATCTGTTAATCGAAAGCTCGCCTCGTTAAGAACTTTTTATAAGTGGCTTCGAAAGGAAGGAGTGGTAGACCATTCACCTATGACTAAAGTCAAAGGGCCTAAAAGCGAAAAACACTTGCCTGTTTTCGCTAAAGAGTCTGAACTTTCATTGCCGAATATGGAGCATTTGTTTACAGAAGATTTCAGCGGACAAAGAGATGCTTTAATGGTAGAGCTTTTTTATCAAACGGGAATGCGATTAAGCGAATTAATAGGATTGAAGATATATGATGTACAAGGGAATCAAGTTAAGGTTTTAGGGAAAAGAAATAAAGAAAGAATTATTCCAATTTCTGATGGCTTGGTCAAACAAATTGAATTATATGTAATTTCAAGAAAGGATGTCACTCAGAATAATGACTCTCTCCTTGTACTCAATAGTGGTCATAAACTATACCCAACCTTTGCATATAGAAAAATAAATTATTATCTTGGAGAGGTAACGAGTTTAGATAAGAAGAGTCCACACATTTTACGACACACTTTTGCAACGCATATGCTAAACAGGGGAACTGGGTTGGAAACGCTTAAAGATTTATTAGGCCATGCCAATTTAGCAGCCACCCAAGTATATACGCACAATTCGTTTGCGCAGTTAAATTCAATTTATTCACAAGCTCACCCGCGTGGGCATAAAACCAATTAAATATGGATACTCAAATGCACGCCATTCATTTTAAAGCAGATCAAAAATTATTGTCATTTATTCAAGAGAGACTGAATAAACTAGAGCAATTTAATGACCAAATTGTATCTGCAGAAGTTTATTTAAGACTGGATAAGGACCGTGAGAAAGAGAATAAAATAGCTGAAATCAAATTGCATGTGCCAGGAAAAGAAATGTTTGCAAAGAAGCAATGTAAAAGCTTTGAAGAGGCAACAAATGTTGCCGTTGAGGCATTGAGAAGGCAAATCATGAAGGAAAAATCAAAATAGCTTATCCATTTCTGCCAATTGTTTTAATGAAAAAACCATTTTTATTTTTTGCCGTAATTTTCTGTGTGTTTGTTGCCAATTCACAAGAATTAACAAAAAACGAAAAAGAGCTCTATAAATTGATTATGGAATATAGAAAGAGTAAAAAACTTTCTATAATTCCATTATCAAAATCATTAATTACCGTAGCACAAATACACAGCCGTGACTTGGCTGAAAACCATCCTCATAATGAGATATGTAATGCGCATAGTTGGTCTAATAATGGAGCATGGGAGTCGTGTTGCTACACTTCGGATCATGCAAAGGCAAGTTGTATGTGGAATAAGCCCAAAGAACTGACGAATTACAATTATCCAGGTTATGAAATAGCCTGTGCGGGTGCAGAAACGCTGAGTCCAATAGAAGCTCTTGAAAATTGGAAAACAAGCAAAGCCCACAATAATGTGATTGTTAACGGAGGTATTTGGGATTCAAAATGGGAGGCCATTGGTATAGGCATGTACAAGGGTTATGCAACCGTATGGTTCGGACATTATCCCGATCCTTAATTCAGTATTTCTCGGTTAATCAATTCTAAATAATCCACTTTACGTCCTGTCAGTCGATGAATCAACTCTATTCTATTGTGGTCATTCAATATCATGAGGTCTTCAATTACACCGTACGACTCCATGTAACTATTATAAAAAGAGTGAATCCTCCCTCTAGAAAGACTTTCTATATATTTAATCACTTGTTTTTCTTGAACTTTATCTGGAGCATCTAGATCTATTGAGTTTTCATTGAAATTTTCATATACGTATTCACTTAAATATTCAGCTGATTCCTTAAGTGATTGTTTTTTTATTTGAGTGGGTATGTACTCATTTCCAATATCACGCACAAATAATTCATTAAACCCCATTAGATATTCACGGAAATTTTCGTCATCGGTTAGTAGTTTCATCCTATTTAATTTTTATCAAAGCAACAAAGTCAGACCGTAAATTTGTTACGATGTGATTTAATGAACCTTAATTGTTTAAATATTTGGCGCTTAATTTTATCTTTAGTCCTCAAAATGAGTTTATGCCAATAAAGGATCTATTGAATCAAAGAAGTTCAAATCAATGTGAATTGTGTTCAGGCACTGATGGTTTAGATGTTATGGTTGTTACTCCTAAAAGCGGAACGAGTACGGATCATTGTATTAACAGTTGTAAAGTATGTCGGATTCAAATTAATGATTCTGAAGAAATAAAGGTCAACCATTGGAGATGTCTGAATGAAAGTATGTGGAGTGAGGTACCCGCTGTTCAAGTAGTGGCATGGAGAATGCTTAATCGGATTAAGGCGGAAGGTTGGCCTGCGGATTTATTAGACATGTTATTCCTAGAAGAAGAAACGCTGAATTGGGCTAAATCTGGCCATACAGATAACCAATCAGATATAATCCATAAAGATGCCAATGGGGTAACGCTTATTCAAGGCGATTCCGTTGTGCTCATAAAAGATTTAAAAGTAAAAGGTGCTGGGTTTACCGCCAAGCGGGGAACAGCCGTGAGAAACATCTCACTTGTACATGACAATCCTGATCATATAGAGGGAAAGGTTAACGGTCAAAAGATCGTCATTTTAACCCAATATGTAAAAAAATAAGATTTACTTGATCGTGTATGTTGCGCCAATCACAATTCCGGCTGAAACAGCTTGTGTTGGTTGATGAGAGTCATATAAAAATGAAGAAGGAGGGTTTTCCTCACTACCTAATGAATATCCATAACCATCAACTCCCATAAGATCACCAAAGCTATATTGAAGTCTGATTCCAATTAATACGCCAATTGGAAAATCTTCACCCAAAGGAATTTTAGCACCAAAACCTAAAACGCCGGATAAATAGGAACCGCTGTATTCTTCAGAAACATCTTTCTCATCTTCATATGTTCCAATTGGAGTTGTTCCAGTCCTAGTATAAGTAGCTGACGAAATATTCGTAAGCTGTGGACCAAACTCTATATATGAGCCACCCTGACTTTGAAATTTCAATAACAATGGAATCTGTAATGTCTTTAAGTTTATATTTGAGTTATATGTGTCTATAGTAGAATTAAGGATCGGTTCAGTAATTATTCCTTCATATGCACCATTATGTATGGCATAATTAAATTCTATACCTAAGCCAATAATTCCTGCATAAACATTAGCAGCAACACCATAAGTGGAGCCCCATCCCATAGCATAGTCTTGGCTTGAACCAAGGTCAGAAATGTTTTTGTTCAACAACCAAGTCGAATTAGCCGAGCCTTTGGCTTGCACATCGATTGCAAATTGTGAAAAAGTTGTAGAAATGCCGCATGAAAGGGCAATAATAAATAGGAGGGTTTTCATTTTAGTT
>JABJEE010000173.1 GCA_018665005.1 Flavobacteriales bacterium | reverse complement strand
GATTGAATTCAAATTAAATGCCCTGGTCATTACGGAATATGAAAAAGATTCAATATCAAACGACATGGTTGTTGGTAAAAGAAGTGAAATAGATTTAGGTGACTCAATCATTCTTAAGCATTGTAAATCATTTTATGCCCTGAGCCTAAAAGAAAATGAAAACCAATATCAAATTGCTTGTTTGGTGCTTAACGATGAAGATGAGGTGTCTATTTATGCTCCTCAAAAACTACCCTTTTGGAAAAACTCTAGAAGACTCAAACTAGATAGCGTTCAAGTATCCGATGGCTCTGCATTTATGGGCCCCGGAGAATCGCGTATGCAAAAAAACTTTGATCTCCAAGAAGGGGAAGAGATAAACAACGTTTATTATTCTGGAAGTCTTAAAAGTAAGCATCTCAAAAAAATGCTTCGTGAAGAAAACCTCATTATGACTTTAACCTCTGATGGGAAAATTTCGTTTCAATAGACTGTCAACTTGAAAAAACCGTTGCTGATGCTTGAGCAGTTGCCATGATGGTGATATCATTGATATTGACGTGTGCTGGCCTTGACGATAAAAACCAAACGGTTTCTGCGATATCCTCTGCGATTAAGGGATCGTATCCATCATAAACATGATCCGCTGTTTGTTTATCTCCTTTAAATCTAACAATGGAAAACTCCGTTTCGGCCGCACCAGGCGCTAAGTTGCTCACCTTTATCCCATGAGATACCAGATCAATTCGCATGGCTCTAGATAATGCGTCTACTGCATGTTTGGTCGCACAGTAGACATTCCCCCCAGGATAAACCTCTTTTCCCGCAATACTCGCAATATTAATAATGTGTCCTTTTTTATTTCTTTTAAAGAAAGGAACGATGGCCTTGGTCACATACAATAACCCTTTGATATTGGTATCAATCATACGCTCCCAATCCTCTGTGATTCCCTGATCAATAGGCCCCTTACCGACTGCTAATCCCGCATTGTTCACTAATAAACCTATATTGCCGAGTACAGCATCGTCAACCTGCGCAATTGCACTATTTACACCCTTCTCGTCTCTAACATCACAGGTCAAGGTAATCACATCAACTTGATCGGAGAGCTCCTCCTTTAATGCTAATAGTCTTTCTTCTCTTCTTGCCATCAAAATGAGGGACCTTCCCTTTTTTGCGAATAAGCGAGCTGTTGCTTCTCCAAATCCAGAGCTTGCTCCAGTTATAAAAATGTATTGATCCATCGTGATAATTTATTTTCTATTAAAGCTTTAGGTAATTTATTGAGGTCCATGAACATAAAAACAGCCATGAACAAAAATGGGATTGCTGGTATTTTGTATCTCACAATAGCTCCCGTTATTGGCGTGGTCAGTCCAATGACAACAAATAATATAATAGAGAAAGACAGACAAAAAGCAACAAAATCCCAATCATTTACATCCAAGGCTTTACGATATACAAGGGCTGTTATAAGAAGAGCAATAACTATAATATTCTCTAGAAATGCAGGAACAAATAGAATGCTATTGACTTCACTGGGCCAAGGCTTGGTTAAAACATTAAAAAGCCCCTCTGGGCTTGCTTTAACTACTGACCATAAGTCATAAGTCAATACCTCTAAATGAAAGCCACTGTTTACGTCATAAAAATTAGAAAGATTAATAAATTGCTTTTGTTTGTCAACTATCAAGTTTATAAAGTCAAGACGTGGGTTGAACTCCCCTATTACAGTTGCTAAACCTAAAAATGAGACATACATGCCAAGGTAGACCCACCAACTCCGATTCCATTTTTTCACGGTGAACCAAATAAAGATTGCTGGGATTAATGCGATAAAAACATAAAGCTTCATTACAATCAAGATACAAGACATCAAAAACACCATGACGTAATTGCGGTATCTTCTATTTACTCCAAATAGCTGATAAAAATGATAGACAAAGAAACCCATTGCGCTTAAGAGTATTGCTTCTTTGAGAATCCCTGAGCTCCAAAAAACAACCGATGGAACGAGGAATACTGCGATATAGCTCAGAAATTTTGACTTTGACACCTCAAAGAACACCTTAGCAAGAGCAAATGAACCCATAAAAGCCAGATAACTTAAAATAATACTATGAACGTGATAATTACCAAAAGAAAACAAACGCAAAAAAGCATTAACTCGAATAACCAATCGGTTGTCATTAAACAACCCATTATCATAGGATCTCACCCAATTCGACATATTATTGAAATAATGCGAATTGAAATGTTCCGAATGACAATCTACACCAAAAAGCATTTTGAAATAGTCCAAGGGATTTGTCCAAAAGGCCTCGTACATATATTGACTGTCATCAAAATACTTAAAGGTATCGGCATCTTGTCTTACCGGATAATACAAAGAATAAATCAAGAAAAGTAGGAAACCCATAGCCACTCTAACTCCAAAAGCCAATTGAAGACTTTGGGAGGAAAACGGACCTCTTTTAAAAAAATCAAGTTTAGAAATCGACCAAAACAATCCAATGAACCAAACTACCGGAAGGATGAATTCCATTATTGACATGGAAGTAAAAGTAAGGCTTTTGGCGTCAGAATTTCCTTGAATTGACAAAATATTCCCTCTAATTGCGACAATGTGTCATATTTTTTGGATTGGCACTACTCTTGACATAATCTGAAAAAAATAATTTATGAAAACTGGAAGTATAAATGTACAAACGGAGAACATCTTTCCGATCATCAAAAAGTTTCTATACTCAGATCACGAAATATTTCTTCGTGAACTAGTTTCGAATGCAGTCGACGCTTCTCAAAAGCTGAAGTTTTTTTCATCAAATGGTGAATTTAAAGGAGAAGTCGGTGAACTTCAGGTTGAAGTGATTCTTGATAAAAAGAAAAAAACAATTACCATTAAGGACAATGGTATTGGTATGACTGCAGATGAAATTGATAAATATATCAATCAAATTGCATTTTCAGGTGCAGAAGAATTTGTTAAAAAATACGAAGGGAAAGAAGGCGCTGAGCAAATCATTGGCCATTTCGGATTAGGATTTTATTCTGCCTTTATGGTGGCTGATAAAGTTCAAATCAGAACCTTATCGCATACCAAAGGAGCCAAAGCTGTTCAATGGGAATCCAATGGAGATCCTGAATACACCTTAACAGATATCGATAAAACAGACAGAGGAACGGAAATCGTGCTTCACATTACAAAAGAGTCAAAAGAGTTCTTAGAAAAAGAACGTGTTGAGGGCATATTAAACAAGTATTGCAAGTTTCTACCTGTATCTATTTTGTTTGGTACCAAAGCAGAATACATTGATTCACCCGAAGGAGAAAAAGATGAAGAAGGAAAGGTAAAAAGAGTTTCTGTTGATGTTCCTAATTACATTAACAATACCGCTCCAGCTTGGACCAAAAAACCAAAAGATTTAAAGGACGAAGATTACAACTCTTTTTACAAAGAATTGTATCCAATGACTTTTGACCAGCCGTTGTTTCACATTCATTTAAACGTGGATTTTCCTTTTAACCTTACAGGTATATTGTACTTTCCTAAGATTAAAGAGAATGTAGAAATTCAGAAAAACAAAATCAATTTATATTCCAACCAAGTATTCATTACAGACAATGTAGAAGAGATTGTCCCGGAATTCTTAACGCTTCTTCATGGGGTTATTGATTCTCCAGACATTCCATTGAATGTCTCGCGTTCTTACCTACAAAGTGATGGCAATGTGAAGAAAATTTCCTCACACATCACTAAAAAAGTAGCAGATAAATTGGCAGGGATGTTCAAAAAGGATCGAAAAGATTTCGAAGCCAAATGGAATGACCTTCAAATATTTGTTCAATACGGAATGCTTTCAGATGAGAAGTTTGCTGGAAAAGCAAAAGATTTTTCATTGCTAAAAAATACCGAAGGAGAATATTTTACAATTGAAGAATATAAAGAAAAAATCAAGGCACTTCAAACAGACAAAGACGACAAAGTGGTTTGTTTGTATACGAGTAATGAAGAAGAGCAATATTCATTTGTTAAAAAAGCCAAGGACAGAGGCTATGATGTACTGCACCTGGCTGGACCTTTAATGTCTCACTGGCTTCAAAAATTAGAGTCGACCTTTGAAAATATAACTTTCACACGAGTAGATTCGGACTCGTTGGATAAACTGATTAAGAAATCCGAGGATATTCCTTCAAAGCTTTCTAAAGAAGACGAAGAGAAACTTAAACCTGTTTTCGAAGAAACCTTGAATAAAGAGAAATTCATGGTGCAATTTGAATCCATGTCAGAAGATGAAGCTCCAATTATTGTAACGCAGCCTGAATTTATGCGAAGAATGATGGAACAACAACGTATGGGTGGTGGCGGAATGTATGGCGCATTCCCGGAAATGCATCATGTTGTGGTTAATGCCAATCATCCGAAAGTTGGTGCCTTACTTGAAAAGAAAGGTGATGACCAAAAGGTGATGGTAAAGCAGCTTACTGACCTTGCACTATTGGGTCAAGGATTATTAAAAGGTGAAGCATTAAATAGCTTTATTGAACGAAATATGGAGCAAATCGCTTAAATTTGTAACAGGGGCTACGGCCCCTGTTTAATTTTAATAGATACTGAGTGTATAAGTGGGTTATTGCTTTTTTTGTTTACATGGCTACCAAAAGAATTGGCTTGGCCATTTTGGCTTTTCTTGTCGCTTCACTATT
>JABJEE010000172.1 GCA_018665005.1 Flavobacteriales bacterium | reverse complement strand
GAATTTGACATCAAAAGAAACATCAAGTTATCATTTATACGGGGTGAAATATATCAACGGGGTTTATTATGAAATTAAAGATAAAGAAGAAGGAGATTCAAAAAAGGTAATTGATTTTATGTTAAAATCATTCTTATCATTTAAATCGATTAATTTGGAGCTATGATAAAGAGAGAAGATGTTTTGCAAGTGTTATCTAACATTCAAGAACCAGAATCCAGTAAAGATATTGTTTCTTCTAATTTAATCGAAGATTTAATAGTTGAGGAAAACAAAGTGAGTCTTACCGTTTATGTAAAGAATCCAGCGATGCATGCCAAAAACAGAATGAAAGAGGCGGTAGAATTTAATTTAAAATCTCGTTTGAAAAAAGATGTTGAGATTCAGTGTACGGTGAAGCAGCAGGCCATTGAAGCAAACTCGACAAGAAAGATTCTTCCAAAGGTCAAAAATATTGTGGCCATTGCATCAGGTAAAGGAGGCGTAGGTAAGTCGACAATCACCTCTAACTTGGCTGCCGGGTTGGCAAAAAAAGGACATAAGGTAGGCCTTATCGACGCAGATATATACGGACCATCAATGCCAACAATGTTTGACCTTGTCAATGAGCGTCCAAAAATGACTGAAATAGATGGTCAATCATTAATAGAGCCCATTTTGTCCAACGGCGTTAAAGTACTGTCCATTGGTTTTTTTACGGATAAAGAAAATGCCGTTGTTTGGAGAGGACCAATGGCTTCCAAAGCATTATTGCAAATGTTTAATGATGCGCATTGGGGTGAGTTGGACTTTCTTTTAATAGATCTTCCTCCTGGAACTGGTGACATTCATTTGAGTTTGATACAGAGTATCCCCTTAGATGGAGTGGTCATTGTGAGTACGCCTCAAGAGGTTGCTCTCGCAGATGCCCGAAGGGGCGTAAATATGTTTAAAATGGATAATGTGAAAGTTCCGATTATTGGATTGGTTGAGAACATGTCTTGGTTTACACCTGAGGAACTTCCTGACAACAGATATTATATTTTCGGACGAGATGGTGCTAAAAACTTGTCAGAAGGATTAGGAGTACCCTTTTTAGGCCAAATCCCTATAGTGCAAAGCTTGAGGGAGTCGGGCGATATAGGTAAACCAGCAGTGTTACAAGAAGAAAGTTTAATTTCAGGGGTGTTTGATGAACTGGTAGAGAATTTTACTCAGCAAATAGAGGCCAAACATAAAGCTTAATAAAAATGAAAAAGAAAGTAGACACCATACATAAGATTAATCAGGCGATTGAGCAACTACGTCCTTTTCTTCATGCAGATGGAGGAGATATGGAGTTTGTTGAATTAACAAAAGATTCAGTAGTCAAAGTAAAGCTATTGGGAGCATGTAGTGATTGTTCAATGAGTCATATGACCATGCGGGCGGGATTAGAAGAAGCGTTAAAAATAGCAGCCCCAGAGGTTGTTTCTGTTGAAGCTATTGATTAATGAATATCCGCCTTATAAATATAGGAAAAACAACAGTCCCTTATTTAAAGGAAGGTGAAATAGAATATGAAAAAAGACTGAAGCATTATTTGAAATTTGAAAGAATTGATTTGAAAGAATTAAAATCAAGTAAAAAGCAGTCTCATGAGATTTTAAAAAAGAATGAAGCCGAATTGATATTGAAAACGATCAAGCCAAATGATGTGGTAATTATTCTTGATGAGCAAGGGGCTGATTATTCATCAGAAGACTTTTCAAAATGGCTTAATAAAAAAGAAATAACAGGGTTAAAACAATTGATTTTTATTATTGGTGGTGCTTATGGATTTGATAAATCCATATACGAGCGGGCAAACGAAAAGCTATCAATTTCCAAAATGACCTTTTCTCATCAAATGATAAGATTGTTGTTTTTGGAACAGTTGTATAGGGCAAAAACGATCTTGAACGGTGAAAAATACCATCATTCTTAAAATTGACTTGAGTGGAAAGTAATTATGTTTCGTTGTATGATATTTCAATTGCCACTTTATGGTTGATTATCCTTCTTGTTATTACCAATTCAAGATCAAGAAAAGTAGATGGTGAAATTCGAAAATATTACATGCGAAATGTACTTTTTAAGTTCTTTTTTGCGATTGCTTTTGCCGTTGTCTACCTCATTTATTACGGAGGGGGAGATACTACGGCATATTGGGATGGTGCAATTACCTTGAACAAATTGTTTATTGAGTCTCCTTCTTTTTATTTTGAGAATTTGATGAGTGAACCATCATCCGAAATATTTTCGAAGCATTTCAATGTGGAAACGGGATACCCACCGGGATGGTTATATAAGGAGCCTGAGGCCTGGTTTGTCTGTAAAATTGCATCAATAATCTCATTTATTACCTTTAAATCTTATTTTGCAGCTACCATTTTTTTTGCATTTTTAACCGCGATGGCATCTTGGCGCGTATTTGAGATGATCGTTAAATTGGGTACGCATAAAACGAATATTGCGGCTTTATGTATCTTATTTGTTCCAAGTGTAAGTTTCTGGTGTACTGGTATTTCCAAAGATTCGCTGGTTTTTATATCCATATTGAACTTGCTTTATTTTGTTTTTAATATTATGGTCCTTCGGAACGCCATAAAATTGAAACACGTATTAATCATTCTTCTTTCTATATTTTTGATTTATCATGTTCGTTCATTTATTTTAGCAGCAATTGCTGCTCCAATTTTCATGTCTTTTGGAGCGCGATTAACAAAACGCTACGAGAAACAGTTTTTGACGAAATTATTATTTCGTTCATTTATATTTTTGGGCGGAATTTTTCTATTTGTTCAATTTTTCAGCTCAAGCTTTTCAGCCGAAATGGTTGCAGAAGCAGAATTGGTGCAGTCTGACTTTACAAATAATCAAACGTATACAGGAAAGCGCTATGAAATTTCAAACACTGATGCTTCTCCAGCAGGTCTAATTAGGGCCGTTCCTGAATCTGTTTTTTATGGTATTTACCGGCCCTTTATTTATGAGTCCTTTTCACCTACATTAATTGTGAATGGCATTGAGAGTCTTGTTTTAATGATTTTAACTATTCGGTTTTTCATTAGTAAAGATTTATTTTCGAAGATTAAATATATTCGGAAGGAGGAGATTTTAGTTTTTGCATTCATCTTCGCCCTTTTTATTGCTTTTATGTCGGGATTCACCTCTGTTTTGTTTGGCGTTTTGGTTCGAATAAGGGCCCCGTTGTTGCCGTTCTTCTTTTTGGTGCTCACAGCTAATGTCATGTTAATTGAGAATAAAAATAATGTTGAAAAATAAATTATGTGTGGAATTGCAGGATATGTGGATTTTAAAAAGAAAAGCTCAAGAGAAGAACTAGAAAACATGACACATGTGCTAACGCATAGGGGGCCGGATGCTTTTGGTATTGAGGAGATAGGTTTGGATGTATGTAAAGTAGGACTGGGGCATCGAAGGCTTTCCATTCTTGATTTAAGTGAAGGAGGTAAACAACCAATGCAATATAATCGCCATTGGATTTGCTTTAACGGGGAAGTATATAATTATAATGAAATCAAAAAAGAATTGGTAAACCTTGGTCATTCTTTCAAAAGCACTTCTGATACAGAAGTGGTTTTACATGCATTTATTGAATGGGGGCGCTCTTGTTTAGAAAAGCTCATTGGAATGTTTGCTTTTGTGATTGTCGACCTCGAAAAAAACAATATGTTCTGCGCCCGAGATCGTGCTGGAGTTAAGCCGTTTTATTATTATTTCAAGGAAGGTTTGTTTTTATTTGGTTCTGAACTAAAGTCTTTCCATGAGCATGGGAAATTCGATAAAAAAATTGATAAAAATGCAGTAGCGGCATTTATGCAATACGGAAATGTACCCACGCCACATTGTATCTTCGAGTCTTGCTGTAAGCTGAAACCAGGTCATTTTATGGAGGTGTCTTTAGATTCTGAAAGCGATGTTCGGGTATCTCCAAAAGATCAGATTCAATATTGGAATGTATACGATGCATACAATAAGCCCAAGCTAGACATCTCTTTTGATGAAGCAAAGATACAAACAGAAAGTGTATTGATGGATGCTTGTAATTATCGAATGGTCTCAGACGTGCCAGTAGGTGTTTTTCTAAGTGGCGGATATGACAGCGCATCAGTTACTGCACTCTTACAAAAAGAGAGAACAGAAAAACTCAAAACATTTACCATATCCGTTCCGGATATTGGCTTGGATGAGGCTCCTTATGCCAAAGAAATTGCAGCTTATTTAGGCACTAACCATACGGAAATTCAATGCACACACAATGAAGCAATTGAATTAATTGGAGATCTTCCTTTTTACTATGATGAGCCATTTGCAGATAGTAGCGCTATTCCTACAACCTTAGTTAGTTTGGCGGCAAGAAAGCATGTTACTGTTGCATTAAGTGCGGACGCTGGTGATGAGGTTTTTGCCGGTTACAATCGATATGATTACATTCAGAGGTATGGCAATAAATTAAATAGGATACCTTCTTTTATGAGGAGAATTATGGCTTCAGGAATGGATAGAATTCCGTCAAATTACATTCCTGTACTTAGAAATAAGTATAACTTTCACAATCGTTATGAGAAGGTTAAAGGGGTGCTGAAAAACCCATCTGAAGAACAAATAATGTTAAGCCTTAGTCAGCAATTTACAGATCAACAAATAGAAAAGCTTCTAAAAGAAAAGGTTGATGTTTTGGACACAGCATATTCTTCTCATGAATTGAATAAAGAGCATTTTTCTTCTTTGTCTTACATGATGGCCATTGATTATCAAACCTATTTGGTAGATGATATTATGCAAAAAGTTGATCGTGCAACCATGACTGCGAGTTTGGAAGGGCGTGAGCCTTATTTAGACCATAGACTTATAGAATGGGCTGCTCAACTCCCTGATCACTACAAATACCATAAAGGGGAAAAGAAATATATTCTCAAAGAAATTTTGCATCAGTACATACCAAAAGAGATGATGGATAGACCTAAAATGGGTTTTGCTATTCCCATAGCAGAGTGGCT
>JABJEE010000171.1 GCA_018665005.1 Flavobacteriales bacterium | reverse complement strand
CATTTTGATCATTGTGGTGGAGCTGTAGTTTGGAATGAACAAAAAAATGGTTATCGCCCAAATTTCAAGAATGCAAACTATTGGAGTACAGAAAATCATTGGGAATGGGCCGTAAATCCAAACGGAAGAGAAAAAGCTTCTTTTTTGAAAGAAAATATTCTACCCATTCAAGAAAGCGGTCAGTTGAAATTCATAAAAAATGAAGGTCAATTGACCAAAAATGTATTTAATAACATTGATGTTTTATTTGTTGACGGGCATACAGAAAATATGATGATTCCGCACATTAAATACCAAGGAAAGACTTTGGTCTTTATGGCTGACTTACTGCCAAGTGTTGGGCACCTACCCCTGCCCTATGTAATGGGTTATGATACACGACCATTAACCACCTTAAAGGAAAAAGGCGCCTTCTTATCTTTCGCGGAGAAAAATGATTATGTGTTATTTCTTGAACATGACTCTGTAAATGAATGCTGCACGTTAAAAAACACAGAAAAAGGTGTGCGTCTCGAGAGATCATTTGATTTTAATGAATTGTTTAAAAATGGCTAACGACGAAAATAAAACTGAAAAGGATACCAAAAAATACTCTGAAAATGATCAGTGGAATGATGATTTAGACGTAATGCCACTAAATTATGTCAAACCTGAAGGCAAAAAGCCGATTGTAGAAAAAGCTAAATTCGATAAAAAGAAGAAAAGAAAATGGATCCCCTTACTTGCCATGATATCAATACTTGCTGGATCCTCCCCATTAATATTAAACACTTGCGAGGGAAAAGATAAAGTCCCGAACAAAATAGCTGTAATTGTTTCAGATGGAAATAAAAAAGATTCAATCATTGAGGAAGAATATCTTGAAAATATAGAGGCAAATATCATTGAGGAAACTGAATTTATTGAAGACACTGTAATCATCGAAACTATTGAATCTAATGCATTCATTGAAGAGCAGACAACTGAATTGGGACCTAGATTCTTTCACATTGTTATTGGATCCTTTGAACAAGAAAATAACGCTCTATCATTTGTTGAGGGTATAGAAAACCAGGATAGCGAGACAAAAATAATTCAACACAAGGGTATCTACAGAGTTTCTTTCAACTCATATTTTGATTCAGACGAGGCAGAGATTGAACTAGATTATATCAGAAACACATTAAACCTTAAGTCATGGATCGCATACATGAAATGAAATCACCAGCAGAAATCGTCCATTTAATGATGAGCAAAGATGAATTCAGCTCATGGATGGATATTCAAATTGACAGTATCGAGAAAGGCAAGTGTAGCTTGTCGTGTCAAATCAGAAAGGAAATGCTTAATGGATTTTCGATTGCACACGGAGGAATAGCTTATTCTTTAGCTGATTCGACACTTGCCTTTGCAGCAAACAGCTATGGACTTCAGAGTTTTAGTATTGAGACTTCTATTTCGCATCTCGTAAAAGTAAAAGAAGGAGATCTTCTGAAAAGCAATTCAATAGAAATTCACCGAGGCAACAAAACGGCTCTCTATCAAATAGAAGTTTATAATCAGAAAAATATAATGGTAGCGATAATGAAAGGCACCGTTTATATATCAAAAATAGTTTGGTAATTTTATGCATGCATAATATTTTTTACTAAATTTATGCTCCTAATGAGTGAAAAAAAAATCATATTTCTGGACTTTTTAATTCGGCATGCATGGCATCGTGTTTCTCGAATGTACAATCAAAAAGCCATGACCAAAGGCATGACGATGTCTGTTGGGTTTATTCTCATGATTGTAGAAAAGTCAGGAACACTTAGCACTCAATTGGGACCCAAAATGGGCATGGAACCAACCTCGCTTTCAAGAACGCTAAACGCAATGGAGAAAAGTGGCTTAATTGAACGCAAAAACTTTAAAGGAGACAAGAGAAAGGTCAATATCTTTCTTACGGGTAAAGGTATTGAAAGTCGAAGAATGGTTAAAAACTTTCTACTTGAGTTCAATGAAAAGATTTCCTCTAAAGTTAAAGAACGAGATGTAAAAGGATTTTTCAGTGTAATGAATGCATTGGACTTATCCATTGAAGAAGTTGATAAAGAAAAAAATACAAAATCTTAAAAACAAGAAATGAAAAGATTTATACGAAAAGTCGCAGTTTTAGGCTCTGGAGTAATGGGCTCTCGAATCGCATGTCATTATGCAAATATTGGATGTGAAGTCATCTTATTGGATATCCCTCCCAAAGAGCTTAATGATTTAGAAAAGAAAAAAGGGGCAAGTCTTGAAGACAAAGGAGTTCGCAATAGAATTGTTGATTCTTCGCTTCAGTTTGCACTCAAATCAAATCCTTCTCCTATATACAGTAAAACCTTTGCCAAAAGAATCAAGACGGGAAACTTTGATGACGATCTTCATGAAATTAAAGATTGTGATTGGGTAATTGAAGTCATTATCGAAAGATTAGATATCAAGCAACAGCTATTTGAAAAAGTTGAAAAACACAGAACCCCAGGCACCTTGATATCATCAAACACATCAGGAATACCGATTCATATGATGTTAGATGGCAGAAGTGAAGACTTCCAGAAACATTTTTGTGGAACACACTTCTTTAACCCTCCAAGATATCTTCAATTATTAGAAATTATACCCACTCCAAAAACGGATCCTGCAGTAGTGGATTTTTTAATGGACTACGGTTCTAAAATATTAGGTAAAAAAACAGTTTTATGTAAGGATACTCCGGCGTTTATAGCCAACAGAGTTGGTGTTTATTCGATCATGTCACTTTTTCACGCCGTTAAAGAAATGGGCTTTACAGTAAGTGAGGTCGATAAACTTTCTGGCCCCGTTTTAGGAAGACCCAAGTCTGCAACATTCAGAACCTGTGATGTTGTTGGCCTTGATACCTTGGTTCATGTAGCCAATGGCCTAAAACAAAATTGTCCTGACGATGAAGAAAAAGAATTGTTTGAACTCCCTGAATACATTGCTAAAATGGTTGATAATAATTGGCTAGGATCCAAATCAGGACAAGGGTTTTATAAAAAAGAAAAAGACGAAAACGGTAAAAGAAAAATTCTTGCCCTTAATCTAGAAACACTCGAATATGAGGCAGCTCCAAAAGTTAAATTCCCGACATTGGATATGGCCAAGCCTATTGAAGACCTTAAGCAAAGGACAAAAATGCTTGTGATGGGCATGGATAAAGCAGGTGAATTTTATAGAAAGATTTTTGGAGGATTATTGGCTTATGTTTCGAATAGAATCCCTGAAATATCAGAGGAATATTATAAAATTGATGATGCCTTAAAAGCTGGCTTTGGATGGGAACTTGGTCCATTTGAATCTTGGGATTTATTTGGATACGATCAAGGTCTTAAGTTCATCAATGATGCCAATAAAAAGATGGGTGCATCAATTGAAGCCATGCGCTCAAATGGTATGACCTCTTTTTACAAGACCGAAAATGGCAAAAGAATGTATTTTGATACGACTTCAAATTCGTATGAAGTAATTCCTGGAACTGAGGATTTGGTAGACTTAAATTCATTGAGAGATGAAAACAAAGTTTGGGGGAATTCAGACTGTACACTGGTTCATGTTGGAGACGGAATTCTCAATCTCGAATTCCACACCAAAATGAATACCATTGGCGGAGGTGTTTTACAAGGAATTAATAAAGCCATTGACCTGGCAGAGGATGAATACAAAGGACTCGTCATTTCAAATACAGGACAAAATTTCTCGGCAGGGGCAAATGTTGGAATGATTTTTATGATGGCTGCTGATCAAGATTTTGATGAGCTAAACTTTGCCGTGAAAGCATTTCAGGATACCACTATGAGAATTAGATATTCTAATATTCCAGTCGTTGTCGCCCCGCACAATATGGCACTAGGTGGTGGATGCGAAATTTCACTACATGCAGATAAGGTTGTAGCCCACGCTGAATTATACATGGGACTTGTCGAATTTGGTGTTGGACTGATTCCTGGAGGCGGTGGAACCAAAGAGTTTGCTAAACGACTTTCAGAAGACCTTCACGCCGGAGACATTAAAATCAACCGTCTTAGAGATCGATTCTTAACTGTTGGGCAAGCTAAAGTATCACTTTCTGCATATGAAGCCTTCGATTACGGCTATTTAAGAGAGGGTATAGATGAAGTAGTTGTTTCGAGAGCTCATCACTTGACAAGAGCAAAAGCGGCATGCCTCGAAATGGCAAACAAAGGCTATGTCCCACCAAAAAGAGAAAAGAACATTACCGTTGTTGGTCAAGAAGGACTTGGAATCGTATACGTAGGTGCAAACTCTATGCTTTCTGGAAAATATATGTCAGAGCACGACAAAATCATCGCAGAAAAACTTGGCTTTGTATTGTGCGGAGGAGATTTATCAGAAAACACCAATGTATCAGAGCAATATTTGTTGGACTTAGAAAGAAAAGCATTCTTGGAGTTGTGTAAAGAACGCAAAACATTAGAAAGGCTTGAAAGTATTGTTAAGTACGGAAAAATATTAAGGAATTAATTACTGATTACTTTTACGGTAACTCTGCGGTTTTTCGCCCTTTCATTATGGGTTATTCCGTCATTTAATGTTTCAGCCTCTCCTTTAAACTTGAGCTCTATTTGTGTAGTTTTAAGTCTAGCGTTTTGATCGAACCAATCTTTTACGGCTTCTGCCCTTTTTGTAGAAAGATTTGTGTTATAATCTTCTGTTCCGATGTGATCTGTATGACCAACAATAAAAACAATTGAACCTGGGTGAACTATATTTAGTAAACTTTTAAGTTTTATGATCTCAGTATTTTCAATCCTTGCCTGGTCAAAATCGAAGTAAACAATAATTTCATGAGCTACTTCTTTTTCTGTTCTGTCCTCATCCATATTGACCTGTTTTAATTGAGGTTCTACCTCCATTTTCTGAGCACGAAAATCAACCTCAAACTCTTCATAACGCTGTCCTTTCGAGATGATTTCTTTGGATGTAAAAACAGAATCAATATTTTCTTTGACAAAGACTGTTGCGTTTGGAAAGGAATTAGAAATTGATATTGAATACTTCCCATGTTCATCAGTTTCCGTCTCCCCTAATATTTCCCCGTTTGACTGAACAATTAACTCCGTTTGAACTGGCTTACCATTGAACAGCACTTTACCATATATTAATGATGATGATGAAGGTTTCACTTCATCATTAACATGCTCTAAGTCAGCAAAATAAATATCAAGATCTCTAATAAAAAAAGCAGATTCTCCTTTCCCAGAAATAACAAACCCCATATCATTCTTACGTGTATTAAATGGTTTGCCAATATTGCTCACCGGACCTATTTTGTTGTTTTTAAATGTGGTCTTCAAAATATCTAAGCCACCAAAACCCCCATGACCATCTGATGAAAAATAAATGGTTTGGTTATCTGCAGCGATATAAACTGATCGTTCATTTCCGTTTGTGCTAACATCTAAACGCAAAGGGAAAGACCATACATTATCCGTTTTCTTGCTATAGTATAAATCCATATTGCCATTATATTGGCTCCCACATGCTACAATAAACAAATTGCCATCTGGAGAAATGGCCATACCATCCGTAGCATAACCCATATTCGCTCTAAACTCTCGCCTGAAAAAACGATTTATTCCACCACCCAAACCTTTGATTTTTTTCAGTTGATTATTAACTATGATTGCCTCATAATAAGGCCCACCTGAGCCTTCCCAATTATCTTTCCAGCTTTGGAAATATATTTTTTCACCATCATATGAAACAGAAGGCTCATCCTCTCCACTATAGGTATTGATTTGAGAAACAAATTCTGGTCTACCCCACCCCTCACCATTATTAAATACACGATAAATATCTCCATCACCCAAACCATTTGATCCTAAACGTGATCGAGTAGACATAAAATACAAAACATCGCCATTGGGCATTAAAGAAAGATTACACTCCCGATCTTCAGTGTTTAAACTATTTAATTTCTCTATGACCACTATTGAATCATATTTTAACACTTCAATTTCTTGAGCAAACAAAGAGTTCATAGCAAAAAGAAAAGGGACAAAAAAGATCTTATGAATCATCATGTAATATATTTATAATTGAAAATAGTCATTATGTTACAAATGATTTTTATAAAAAGTGTTTTACAATTAAAAAATAAGGTTACTTTTGTACTTCCTTTTTGAAAGGATAGAACATTTCCTAATTTGACTGTTGTCAAAAATCGAAAGATTGGAATAAATGGTCTGGTAGTTCAGTTGGTTAGAATACCTGCCTGTCACGCAGGGGGTCGCGGGTTCGAGTCCCGTCCAGACCGCAAGCCCATATGGCTGTGGGATTAGAAAAGCTCAATAGGTATCAAGTCTATTGAGCTTTTTGCTTAAAAAAGAAAATTATATTTTTTTATTTCTTCAAGTTTTTCTAACTTTCTACCACTATTAAATGAAACATTTTCTTATCAATATATCACCCCTTGTTATACTGCTATTCCTTATAACTTCATGTCAAAACTCTGATTGCGAACAAGAGTTATCAAAACTAAAGCAAAAAATTGCTGTCTTAGAAAATGGAGGAAACGAGACACTAACCCTAGACAACACCAATAAAAGAGAAGAAATAATAGAAAGATATGATAATGGGAACAAAAAACTTGTTGTAACCTATGTAGGAAGTGGTAGTCAAGAACAAGTAATTAATAAAATGAGCTACTACAAATCGGGTAAAGTAAAAGAAGAAGAAAATTATCAAAACAATACACTAAATGGACCCTATTATGAATATTATAGAAATGGTCAAATATCAGTAAAAACTGGATTTTCAAATGGTTTAAGAAATGGTACTTACACGGAATATTATTATGACGGTACCATTTGGGAAACGGGTAGATTTATTGAAGGGGATTACGATGGTGAATACAACACCTATTTCGCAAGTGGTCAATTAAAAAGTAAAGAAATCTATAAAAATGGAGATCGGGTCGAGGCGGTTTGGTATAATTCAAAAGGAGAAATTGAATTTACAAACTAGCTCTTTCAAAACAACCGAAGTCCACTGACTTACCCAATAATATTATTCCACTTAAGAGGACCATTTTAACTTCAATAATCTTAGAGAATCACTACCTTTGAATCATGTCTGATCAGATATATATGCAGCGATGTATTGACCTTTCTCTTAAAGGAATGAGAGAGGTTGCTCCAAATCCCATGGTTGGTTGTGTCATTGTGCAGAACGAACTCATCATTGGAGAAGGGTACCATGAAGAATATGGAAAAGAACATGCTGAAGTCAATGCAATTAATCAGGTCAAAAACAAAGAGCTTCTCAAAACTGCAAAATTGTATGTCTCACTAGAACCTTGTTCGCATACAGGAAAAACAAAACCCTGTGTTGATCTCATATTAAAATATGATATCCCTGAAGTTATCATTGGTATAAAAGACCCTAACCCAAAAGTAAGCGGGAAAGGAATTGAAAAGCTAAAAAAATCAGGTGTTCAGGTAAAAGTTGGAATCTTACAAGACTTATGTCTAGAAATAAATAGAAGGTTTTTCACTTTCCATCAAAAACAACGTCCATATGTAATATTGAAGTGGGCACAGACACTTGATGGGTTTCTCGACAAGGAGAGAAAAGACGAAGAACAAAAAATCAATTGGATTTCTGCTCCAGAAACACAAACCATAGTGCATAAATGGAGAAGTGAAGAACAGAGCATACTCGTTGGTAGGAACACCATAATTAATGATAACCCTTCCCTTACAGTTCGAGAATATGGAGGAAGAAACCCCATAAGGATTGTAATCGACAGCCAATTGCAAATTGGAGGGTCACTTAATATTTATTCAAAAGAAGCTCCGACATTGGTCTTTAATAGGTTGAAAAGTGAAAAAACCAATAACATTGAATACATAAAAATCAATGAAACGAGTACTAAGAATATTTTGAAAGAACTCTATCAAAGAGGTATTCAGAGTGTTTTTGTTGAAGGAGGAAGTAGAACATTACAATATTTCATCATTGATAATGCATGGGATGAGGCAAGAGTAATCGTGGGGGATAAGAACTTCAATGAAGGATACAAAGCCCCGGTTATTAACAGAATCCCTGTAAATTCATTAAAATATGGTAAGGACATGATATATTATTTTAAAAGAAGATGATTGCGTTAGTCGGGACAATTATTTCCTCAACCTTAATATTTGTAATATTTCGTTTATTCGAAAAGTACAAAGTGGATACCTTTCAGGCTATTGTTTTTAATTACTTCACAGCATTTATTTTTGGTTTTGCGTTGTACTCTAATGAGTTTTCTTCAAAAATCTGGGTTCAATTGGACTGGGTTCCTTACACCTTTTTGGTCTCTTTACTTTTCATTTCATTATTCTTTTTAATGGGGAAAAGCTCTCAAAAAAATGGAGTAGCCATTACATCCGTAGCCGTTAAAATGAGCTTGGCCGTTTCTATGGTTGGTATGATTTTAATCTACAACGAAGCCCTAACCCCTCTTAAAATAACGGGTGTCCTATTGGCTCTAGCAGGTGTTCTTCTTGTATCTATCAATCAAAACAGATCGGAACACAATAGCAGTTCATGGAAAATGTTACTCGTGCTTTTTATCGGTAGTGGGATTCTAGATCTAACATTGAATTACACCCAGCAGCACGTTCTAAACGAGCTTACTCCTGCCTTGTTTTCATCATTTGGCTTTGGTATTGCAGGGATTATTGGTTCATTCGTCATTATATATCAAATGATGTTTAAATCGATCCAGATCAAATTAAAAAACATCATTGCAGGGATTATTCTTGGAATACCAAATTACTTTTCAATATTTCTCTTACTAAAAACCTACGAAGTAATTGATTTTACCAATTCAAGTATTTTGGCAATTGTTAACGTTTCGGTAGTTGTGTTTTCAGCAATATTTGGCTTTGTTGTATTTCGAGAATTATTTACTACTCAAAAAGCCATTGGATTAATTGCCTCTATATTGGCAATACTGTCTCTTTACTTTGCTTCTTAATTGTTATTTTTAAATATGAAAACTGTTATAATATTCTGTTTATTCCTTTTACCCACTTTATTGAATGCGCAACAGAACTTATCACTCGCAGTATTAAAGTACAACGGTGGTGGTGACTATTATGCAAATCCCACTGCCCTTCCAAATCTCATTAAATATTGTAATAAGTCACTTGGCACAAAAATAAATGAAGACCCACCTTATGTAGAAGTGGGGAGTAAAGATCTTTTTCAATACCCTTTCATTCATATGACAGGACATGGAAACGTTGTTTTCTCAAAATTTGAAGCTGAAAATTTAAGAATGTATCTAGAAGCTGGAGGGTTTTTACATATCGACGACAATTACGGTATGGATCAATTTATCAGGATCGAATTAAAAAAAATATTCCCAAATCAGGAGTTGGTTGAACTGCCGAGTAGCCATCCGATATTTAATCAAAAATTCAAACTGGCAGGCTTACCTAAGATTCATGAACATGATGGCAAGCGTGCCCAAGCTTTTGGATTGTTCTCCAATGGCAGACTCGTTTGTCTTTATACTTACGAAACAGACTTAAGCGATGGTTGGGAGGACCAAAGTGTTCATAACGATCCAGGGAGCAAAAGACAAGAAGCGCTACAAATGGGAGCAAATATTATCAATTACGCCTTTAACAACTAGTGTTTATGGTCGTGGCCATCATGGTTGTGCCCATCATGATCATCGTGTGAGGGCGTTGGTTCCGACTCTACAGCTTCCTGAACATCCAATAATTCAATATCAAAAACCAAATCAGAATACGCAGGTATTGGACCTCTCCCCTTCTTCCCATATGCTTGGTAGTAAGGAATGAATACTTTGATTTTCCCTCCTTTACCTATCATTGATATGCCTTCCTCAAATCCAGGAATCATTTTCTGTACTTTGTAAGTGAAATTAAAAGGCTCATTTCGATCTAATGAAGAATCAAACTTCTCACCATCTTTTCTAAATGTTCCCGTATAATGAAGCGAAACAGGACAACCTGGAACTGGAATCATCCCCTCTCCTGCATTTTCAACAACAAATACCAAACCTGATTCTGAAATTTGAGCGTCTGGGTGATTTTTTAAAACTTCATTAAACATATACTGACTATATTGGCCCTTCGACATGGCATCAATTTTTGCAAACTCAGCATTAGCATTGGTATTGTTCTCTTCGATTTCTTGAGAAATTCTATTAAAGGATTCTGCAGCATTCCACTTCTTGGCTTTTTTACCCTTTCTTATGATTTTAAGTTTTTTAATAACATCCCCTTTCTGTATAGAATCAACCACATCCTGCCCTTGAATCACATGACCAAAAACCGTATGTTTACCGTTCAGCCAAGGTGTCGCTTTGTGCGTAATGAAAAACTGACTTCCATTAGTAGCTGGGCCAGAATTTGCCATTGACAATATACCAGGTCCAGTATGATTTAACGTATTATCAATTTCATCCGGGAATTTATAACCAGGATCACCCGTTCCGTTTCCTAATGGACATCCTCCTTGAATCATGAAATCAGCAATAACCCGATGGAATTTCAGTCCATTATAGTAAGGTTTAGAAATTCTAATTGAATCTTTTTCAAACTTTCCTTGAGCCAAGGCTACAAAATTACCCACTGTCATGGGTGTTTTTTCGTATTCAAGTTCACAATAAATTTTACCCTTATTCGTGATAAAAAGAGCGTAAATTCCATCATTCATTTTGGGCTTTTGACCAAAAACCAAAAAAGCAGAGAAAATAAAAGTTAGTATTAAATAGGCGTTTTTCATTGATATAAATTTAGATTTTATTTTTATTCTGGTACAATTTCTAAAAGCTCAACCTCAAACACCAATGGCATATAGGGCATGATTGCACTACCAGGTTGAGGATTGGCGCCGTATGCCAATTCTTGAGGAATGAAAAACTTAAATTTAGAACCCACAGGCATTAGCTGAACACCTTCTGTCCAACCTTTGATTACTTGATTTAAACCAAAAGTTATGGGCTCACCGCGATCTACCGAACTATCGAAAACAACATCATAAGGAGTTGTTCCATGATAGTGGACTTTAACCTTAGAGGTAGCCGTTGGTTTAGGTCCATTTCCTTTTTCCAAAATGATGTATTGTAAACCGGATTCAGTAACTTGAACATCCTTGTTTTTTTTATTTTCTTCAAGCCATTTTTCACCTGCTATTTTTGTGAGCTGGTTTTCTTTTTCTGATTGCTCTTCTTTTATTCTATTCTTTTCTTGAAAATAAGCATTCAACATTGCATTATTAGGGTCTGAGCACAAAGCCGGAATTTCATATAAACCATCTCCCATGCCTTTCATAATCATATCTTTATTTGCTTCGCCCATTTGACCCAAAACGTTTTTGGCAATGCTTTGACCGATTAAATATGAAATACTATCAACCTCATTTTTGAGAGGAGACTGGCCATTAACGTTGAAAAACATTATGGCAAATAAAAAGATTGTAATTGTTTTTTTCATTTTCTATTTTTTTAATTTCGTTTGTCACTTCCCCACAACATTTTATTCCTAATGGTATCGAGAAAATTATTGTTTTCAAATTTAATGACATTTATCATGAAATTCGCTTTACTTATTCTAATTTCTTGTCCTTGTTTAATACTTATTGATTTGCCGTCAACACTCATAAGGTATGAGCGATTCCTACCCTCAACACTTAGTTTTATTGGCATATGATCTGGAACAACAACAGGACGAACATTAAGATTGTGAGCAGCAATAGGTGTAATAATATGCACTTGGCAACCCGGAGTAATTATTGGTCCTCCACAGCTTAAATTATACGCTGTTGAACCTGTTGGTGTTGAAACAATTAAACCATCTGACCAATACGTATTTAAAAAATTATCATCCAAAGACACATTAACAGCAACCATTGAGGTTGTATCTTTTTTATGAATGGTTAACTCATTCATTGCAAGGTATTCTTCATCCAAAGCTCCCTCCACTTCCACTTTTAACAAAGAACGTTTTTGAAAAACGTATTTTTTTGCCTTTATATCATGAAGCGCCTCTGAAATTTGATCCAATGAGACATTCGCTAAAAAACCTAAGCGACCAATATTAATACCCATTATTGGAACTCCAGAATCCTTTATATAGCTTACACACTTTAAAAAGGTCCCATCTCCTCCCATACTAATTACCAAATCCACTCCCGATTTCAAATCCTTGTGTGAATTAAAGGTATTATAAGTGAAATCCATTTTCCCTTTTTGAGCAACAGAATTTGCCAAATCTTCCTCAATCATTAAATCCCAACTGAAAGATTGGATCAGTTCAAAAACATAATAAAAGCTTTTTAGATTTTGTTTGGAGATTTTTCTACCGTAAATCGCAATCTGCATCTTTAAAAATTCAAATAGTTCATAAGGACGTCATAGCGCCATTGGAGATCTTCTGCTCCACTTCCTTTTTGATAGGAGGCCTTCACCACATAATCATATCTTTCAAAGGTACGAATGATCCTTGTTAAATCCTCTTGATTGATTTTTAGTGTAATGTCAAGCTCGGTAGATGTCGCATTAGATAGAATTGATGAGCTCAATATTTTCGCATCATTACTCTCTACAATTTGACCAATTTGGGCCATTGAATAATCCAATTGATTTACTTCTAAAACGAGAATTCCCCCTTTTTCTTTCATACTAGAGGTTTCAGCAATGGATGTCATCAACTGAAAAATACTGGTACACCCGAGGTATTGTTCGTTTTCATCCAAAATAGGAATTACACTGATTTTATATTCAGATATTTTAGAAAGTACTTCAAATAGGTGTGCATTCGAAAATACAAAAGGCCTTGGAAGGTGCTGAAATAAAACATCAAGATTCTCAGAGGGGTTCATTTTATCTAAAATATGTGTCTCAGAAACCAGACCTACGAAATTGCCACTCTTTAACACAGGAAGATGAGAAACCTTAAATTCGTCCATCCATGAAAGTGCTTTTTCCCCTGTATCGGTGTGGACAAGGGGAGGTATTTCATATGTAATTAAATCAATTGCAATCATAAGGCTTCCAAAGTAGTAAAATCATTTCAGAGTTTGTAATTTTAACACTCCAAAATTTGTACCATGATTCATCTAAGTGTAAATATTAATAAAATTGCCACAATAAGAAATGCCAGAGGTGGCAATCTGCCCGATGTTACTCAATTTGCAATAGACTGTCAAAGATATGGAGCGGACGGAATAACAGTGCATCCTCGACCGGATGAAAGGCATATTACTTTAAAAGATGTCTACAGTATTTCTGAACACATTCATACAGAATTTAATATTGAAGGATATCCCGATGACAGGTATATGAAAATCATTAAAGAAATCAAACCTCATCAGGCGACCTTAGTGCCAGACCCCCCAAACGTTCTCACCTCAGATAATGGGTGGAACGTAGAAAAAGAAATGGATAGACTTAAAGGAATTATAGATCAATTACATGAGAATGGAACTCGTGTTTCAATATTTGTCAATGCAGATGAGAAAAGCATTAATGACGCTGTAAAAACAGGAACAGATCGGATTGAACTTTACACGGGGCCATTCGCTTCTGAGTTTACAAAAGATCCTGAATCCGCTATTCAGAATTATTCTAAAGCAGCTTTAATAGCAGGACAATGTGGATTGTTAGTGAACGCTGGTCATGATTTAAACCTCGATAATTTAAACTTTTTCAAGGAGAACGTAAAACCACTTGCTGAAGTATCTATTGGTCATGCATTAATTTCTGACGCCCTGTATTTCGGAATTGAGAACACCATAAAAAGATATAAAAACTGTCTTTAATTACTTGTCTTTTGGTAGATGAACTGTTCGTTGTGGATATGGTATTCGAATATCATTCGCTCTAAATAATCGGTCAATTTCAAAACGAATCTCAGATTTATAAGTTTGTATATCCCAATGCTGGTCAGCCCAAAATATAAGCTCAAGATTTAAACCGTTTTCACCAAAATCGGCTAGCCGAACCAATATCTGTTGAGTCCTTTTGACTTTTGGGTGAGACAATGCTGCTGTTTCAAGTAGCTTTTTTACTAGATCTGTGTCCACTCCATAAACCACACTCACAACAATTTTAAACCTAGTTAAGCGAGAACTATGGCTCCAGTTTTCAACTTGATCTCTTGTTAAAATAGAATTTGGCATGACCAACACATTCCCCTCCCACGTTTGGATTTGAGTTGTTCGAATATTAATCTTCTTGATTTTAGCAACGAGGTCTGATTCTTTTTCAGAAGAAGATATTTTTATTACATCTCCTACTTTTAGATTTCCTTCTAACAATAGAATAAACCCTGCAATTAAATCTTTAAATGCATCTTGTAATCCAAGACCAATACCAACAAGGACCGCAGCCGATCCAAAAAGAAGATTAGATAGTGGGATATTTAATGCTTGAAAACAAAATAAAATTGAAAAGATATAAATAACATACTTAGCCAATTGAGTATATATGTATAAATTACCCTCATTGTATTTGGGATTATCTTTTAATTTTCTGGCAATATACAATCTTGTTACGAACACCGCCAATCTTGCAAGAAATAGAACAGTTATAATAACAACGATGTGATAAAACGCAATTTTAATCTTTGATAATTTGATGATTGGATAGTTGAGCATATCATCAAAGTCAACATTTGGATTATTTATTCGAAGACTTAATATTGCTATATAAAAAGCCAATAAATAGATACTCTGACTTAGAAGTTTTATCCATGCCAGTCTTTTTCCTTGTATCCGTATTTCTGTCTTTCGCACATATTTGTTTAGAATACCTAAAGCAATCCTTCTCCCCCTGTAGGCAAAATAGTACAGAATAATCAAAAACAATATATTCCAAATGTTTATATCAAAGGGGCCTAAACTAAAAAGAGATTCAGTCATTATTTTAATATTATTCTACCCAGTTTATCGGATAACTTTTTTTTAACTCGTTCATAACTCATTTGCTCACCTAATAAACTCAATAATTCTTCATCGCCACTAGCAGATTCTTGAATTTCCTTTTTAACCTTAGCCAAAAGCTCATCCACCTTATGATACTTGAAATTATAAACCGAATTCATTACTGATTTGTAGATATTATCACTTTCTGACTTTGTGTAAATATTGTATTTCTGTATCCAATTGTGGCTTAGCTCTATTTCACTACTTTCTATATTTGATACGAAAGATACTATTTTTTGATTCTCTAATTTTTTAAGATGAGAAGCTGTCAGCAAAACATTCTCTTGAAGATTTTTTTCGAACATCTCATAAATGACTCGATACTGTTCATTATTAAAAGTTAGATCATCCTTAGAAATTTCATCACAAATAAGTTCAATAACACAGCAAGATTTCTCTTCTGTGTCATCTCCATCAGAAATCAACATTTCCTTTGTACCAAAAAGAACCATAAAACGAATCAAGTCTAATTCATATTCGTCATTAGTCGATACTTTTACACGGGCTTCAGAACTCTTTTTAATAATGTCCGATGTGTGAACTTCTTCGACGTGACCAGGATAGCTATTTGATTTTGAAGCTTTAGATCGAAGCACCTTTATAAGCTCATTCGAAATGGTTCGCTCCTCAATATCAAACTTTTTTGCAATTTCCTGAACATAAACACTTCTCGTAATTTGGTCAGGGATGAGCGATACAGATTCCAAAACATCTCTGATCAACTTCGACTTCTTTATTGGATCATTGTCAATACCATCCATTAAAACAGAAGCCTTGAAACTTATGAAATCCTGTTTATTCTCCTCAATCATGTGAGTCAATTCATCTAGAGAACTCTTTTTAGCAAATGAATCTGGGTCTTCACCATCTGGAAACATGACTACTTTGACGTTTAGTCCTTCTTCTAAAATAATATCAATACCCCTAAAAGATGCCTTGATTCCAGCAGCATCTCCATCATATAATATGGTTAAGTTTTGGGTGTATCTTTTAACAAGCCGCACCTGCTCTTTTGTTAAGGATGTACCTGAAGAAGAAACTACATTTTGAATACCGGACTGATATAAAGAAATAACGTCAGTGTATCCTTCACACAAAAAACATTCATCACGTTTTATAATCTCGCCCTTTGAGAAATAAAGTCCGTATAAAATTTCGCTTTTATTATAAATAGGACTCTCTGGTGAATTGTAATACTTGGCTACCTTTTTATCACTTTTTAAAGTTCTACCACCAAAACCCAATACCCTTCCAGATATGCTATGAATTGGGAAAATAACCCTTCCTCTGTAAAAATCGAAAGTACGATCGTCCTTTACTTTTATCAAACCGACTTTAGAAAGGTATTCGCTTTTATATCCTTTTTTTATTGCAGATTTAGAAAAATCATCACTTTTATCAATACAATACCCTAGCTGAAATTTTTCTATCGTTTCTGCAGTATATCCGCGCTCTACAAAATAACTTAAACCAATGGACTTGCCCTCATCACGGGAATGCATATTATCCTGGAAATATTGATTTGCAAAATCATTAATCACAAAAAGACTCTCTTTCTCGGAAATACTCTCAAGCTCCTCTTTCGTCTGTTTTCTGGCTTCAGGTATTTCTATACCATACTTGTCAGCCAACCAACGCAGTGCTTCTGGATAAGTGAAATGCTCTTTTTCCATTAAAAAGGTCACCACCGTTCCTCCAGTTCCTGTAGAAAAACACTTAAAGATTTGTTTTGCAGGTGAAACGACAAAAGAGGGTGTTTTTTCATCTGTAAATGGGCTTAAACCCTTTAGGTTTGACCCCGCTCTTTTTAACTGAACAAATTCACCAATAACCTCCTCAATAATAGCGGTTTGCATGATTTGATCAACGATATGCGGTGGTATTTTACTCATTAATTGTCATAATTAACCTCATTTACTTTTTTACCTTTTTCATCATAAAATTTCCATTGACCCACTTTTTTATCCGTGTCATATTCCCCAGTGTAATATATGGCACCATTAGGATGTTTTACAATTGAAAAGCCCTGTTTTCTTCCATTCGTATAGGTTGTCATTGACATTTCGCCGCCTTCTTCATTATAGTAATACCAGGTACCATGTCTCCGGTTTTGCCTATCTAGACCACCTTCTATCTTTAACTGCTTTTTCCCTGGGTACCATTCTTGGCATTTAAAGTCTACAGTATCTTTCAAATTTGCATCAGAGTTTACATTTTTCAATTTGTCATCAAGGATAATCGACACATCCTTATTGTCATCTGAATCAATGGATACCTCTTCATGGCAAGAGAAAATCACCGATATGAATATAAGATAAATCAAAGAATTTCTCATTTATTTCTCCCTATTAATTGTATAATTAACCAAATCTACAAGTGCACTTTTAGCCTCACTTTCGTTATACTTACTTAACAATTTCTTGGCTTCTTCTGCCAATTCATTCATTCTTTCAAATGCATAATTGATTCCTCCATGCTGAAT
>JABJEE010000170.1 GCA_018665005.1 Flavobacteriales bacterium | reverse complement strand
TCGAGTGACATTATTTTTTCTTCAGCACCAAGTATTTTTTGTTCATAAACCTTTAGCTCTTCGGTAATGTATCTTTCCGCATTTACGAGGGTTTGCTTTCTGATCCACTCTTCAGGAACCTTGTCTTTGTGGGTGTTTCGAACCTCTATATAATATCCAAATACATTATTGAATGCAATTTTAAGACTTGGAATCTGTGTGCGCTCTGCTTCTCTTTTTTGAAGCTCGGCAAGGAAGTCCTTTCCATGATACGCAATCTCTCGAAGCTCATCAAGTTCCTTATTCCATCCCGATTTTATGACCTCTCCTTTTCCTATTTGAGCGGCGGGTTCTTCGGTCAACGAAACATCAATCAATTCAATCAACTTTGGGCAAGGGTCTAATTTTTCTAATAGAACTTTTAGGCTCTGGGGCTTATCATTTGAATTCAATAGAGCCTTTAATGGATCAATTTCCATTAAGGTCTTTTTTAAATGGGAGACCTCTTTAGGATTAACGCGCCCCACCGCTACTTTAGAAATTAAACGCTCCAAGTCCCCAATATTTTTTAATCGTTGAGAAAGCTCGAATCCTATTTTTTCATTGGCTTTAAAAAAGTCAACAACCATTAATCGATCCTCTATAGGTTTTTTGTTTTTGAGCGGAAGCATAATCCATCGCCTCAACATACGGCTGCCCATGGCCGTTTGGGTTTCGTCTAAAATACCCGAAAGTGTTTTGGCATTTTCGTGAACCGAAGAGACAAGTTCTAAGTTTCGAATAGTGAAACGATCAAGCCAAACGTATTTATCCTCTTCTATCCTCGATATTCCTGTAATGTGGTCTAGTTTTTTATGTTCACTTTCACCGAGATAATGAAAAATAGATCCTGCCGCGATAACCGCTTCACTTAGGTCATTAACACCAAAACCCTTTAGTGATTTTGTGCCAAAATGCTTGTTCAATATCTCCTCTGCGAAGTCGGTTGTAAAAACCCAATCGTCTAATCTGAAAGTATAGTGCGATGCTCCAAAAAGGGATTCAAACTCTTTCCCCTTGTTTTTTTGAAATAAGATCTCGCTAGGGCTAAAATTTGAGATTAGTTTATTCATGTATTCATGATCTCCTTGAGCAACAAGAAGTTCTCCGGTTGAAACATCGAGTAGGGCAATACCATGCTCCTTTTTACCCAGCTGGACCGCACATAGAAAGTTGTTTTCTTTTTGATTCAGTACTTCATCATTGAAAGATACCCCAGGGGTTACCAGCTCAGTTACACCACGCTTCACAATTTTTTTGGTCATTTTGGGATCTTCTAATTGATCGCAAATGGCCACCCTTTCTCCTGCCCGAACCAGTTTTGGGAGATAGGTGTTAATGGAGTGGTGAGGAAAACCAGCAAGCTCGATATGAGCAGCAGCACCATTTTTTCTTTTGGTCAAAATGATACCAAGAATATTTGAGGCTTTTATAGCATCTTGTCCAAAGGTTTCATAAAAATCACCCACACGAAAAAGCAACATGGCCTTTGGGTGCTTCGCCTTGATTTGATTATATTGCCTCATCAAAGGAGTTTCAGTTGCTCCTTTTGCTTTAGTGGTTTTCGCCAAGTGAAATGATTTTACTAATATTTTTAGGTAAAGTTAATCGCATCACTGTGGAAATCAAAGCATAGGAAAAAGATATTTTAAAAGAATGAATAAAAAGTTAAAGCTTTGGGAGTTGAATCGAAAAACTGAAGATGAATTTCGTAAGCAAAAGAAGTTCTCTATTGTCGTTGTTTTGGATGATATTCGTTCTCTAAACAATATTGGATCATTTTTCAGAACAGCGGATGCTTTTAATATTGAAAAAATCATCCTTTTAGGAATCACAGCGACACCACCACATCGAGATATTCATAAAACCGCCCTCGGTTCAACAGAAACCGTTCGTTGGGAACACCAAGAAGACAAGTTGATGTGTCTTAAAGAATTAAAAAATAAGGGGTATGAGCTTTGCGTTTTAGAACAAACTGAAAAAACCACATTGCTTCAAGAGGTTTCATCTCTGCCAAACCGACCAACGGCTTTGATCTTTGGAAACGAGGTAAACGGGGTGGCTCAAGAGCTGATAGATTTCTCAGACAGAATCATTGAGATTCCGCAATTCGGCACAAAGCACAGCTTAAATGTTAGTGTTTGTGCAGGAATTGTGATGTGGGAATTTTGTAAAAAACACATTGAATGAAGGGGTCTTTACTTTTACTTTTAATGCTCCCTATTTTTTCTTTTGGGCAAAACAAAAACATTACGCTCCTCGACCATTGGTCTGATACGAGCATTATTACGAACTCTAGCATGGTTAGGTATAGCGGATGTTTTTCATTCAAATATCAGGGGCTTAATTACGGTGTTATTGGCACAACGGAAGGCTCAAATATTTTTGAAATAACAGAGGACAATAAACTCAGAGAAATTGATAGTGTCACAGGACGATATGTTTCGTCTCAAGCCATAACCAGAGAATACGCTCGTTATGGTGATTTTCTATACGCGACAGGAGATGAGGGAGACGCTTCACTTCAAATCATAGACCTCACCAATCTGCCAGGCTCAGTATCAGTTGCTGCAGAAATACAGGATGATCGAGTGGGTAAAGCCCATAATATATGTATTGATTCTTTAAACGGGATCCTGTTTTTATGTTCTGTGAAACCAATAATAAATGGTCAAGAGTCTTCGCTTGTTCCGCTTAGGGTTTTTTCCTTAAGTAATCCACTCTCTCCAACACTCGTTTTTGAAGGATTTAACGATTTAGATGAGGTTCATGATATTGAGCTTCGAGAACAGATTGCCATTTTAAATTGTGGATTTCAAGGCATTAGGGTATATGATTTTTCAGATCCTTCTTCTCCTGTGTATTTAAGTAATCTGGAGTTTTATCAGGAGCAAGGATACAATCATCAAGGGAGCCTAAGTGAAGATGCAAAAACATATGTGTTTGCAGATGAAACTCCGGGAACCAAAATAAAGAAGTGCTCAGTTTCTGAAGACTTTACAATTCAAATACAGCAACAGTTTGGAGTAGACAATATTCCCTACGACAAAACGGCCCACAACATAGAGGTGATAGGAAATTTAGCCTATGTTGCTTATTACAATGACGGATTAAAGATTTACGATCTAAGAACCAATCCTCCGAATGAAATTGCTTCTTATGATACGCATACCGATCTTCCTGGAAATGAGTTTTCAATGTGGGGTGCATGGGGTGTAGAGGCAGGTGTTTCTCAAGACAGGATACTTGTTTCTGATCGCATTTCTGGTTTGTTTTTGTTTGAGTTTGATAAATCGCACTTTCAGAATCTCATATCGCCCATTTCTTTAACCTGTTCTCCTAACCCCGTTTTAGCTGGGGAGACGATTACGGTGCGCACGGCGAATGACGAGATCACTTCCTTTAGTGTTGCGGTAATTGACCCTGCGGGAAAAGAGGTTCTAAAGAAAGAGACGATTGAAAGCAGTTTTACCAACATAAAAATGAATTTGACTCAAGGCAGCTATTACCTCAAAATAGAATACCCAAACCAGTTATTTCTGCGCCATGAAACCATCAAAATAATTGTAATTTAAATCACGATACTTTTTATCTAAATTGCTTATTGTCGTCTCAGACATTAGTAGATATCAACAAATTGCGTTTTTGAGTGTTCTAACTGTGTTACCAATGAGAAATGAAAACACATCACACAACATACGATATTGTTTTTTCAGGGTTTGGTGCTAGTTCTTGTATTTTAATCAATCAGCTACATAAAAATAAAGAGCTCGATAACAAAAGGATTCTGATCCTTGACCCTTTAGAAAAAAAAACCAACGACAAGACCTTTTGTTTTTGGGCCAATCCCGAAGATGACATTGTTTTAGATTATCAGCAAGTGCTTACGCACAGCTGGTCAAAGGTGAATATAGATACTTCCAAAACCAGTGAAATAACACCTTTTAAGTACCACCATTTGAATAGTGAGGGTTTGTATCAGTTGACTAAAAACATACTAAAGGGATACGATGTTACATTTTCAAATGAAATTATAGAGCGCATTGATGAAAACACTTTAGCGACGCTCTGGACCAAAGAAAACAGGTATACGGCACAGCTTGTTTTTGATTCACGACCTCCTAAAACCACAAAAAACCTTTCTAAAAAGCAAAATATTTGGCAATCGTTCGTAGGATATAAAGTACAAATGAACGGCACCCCTTTTGATGAAAGCGCTTGTACCCTAATGGATTTCAACGTAGATCAGCAGGGAGCAACCCAGTTCGTATATGTTTTGCCATTTTCTAACCGTGAAGCATTAATTGAGCTTACGCGGTTTGGAAAAGAAATTATTGATCAAGAATCTGCAGAGAAAGTGTTGAAAAGCTATATTTCTCAGAACTATGGGGAGTTCTCTATAAAAGAGGTGGAGAAGGGCAAGATCCCGATGTTTATGGATCTTCCAAAAAGCGTTCAAACTCAAAGAATTATTCCTATCGGAACTCGTGCGCACATGGTTAAACCAAGTACAGGTTATGCCTTCAAAAACATGTATCGCCATGCGCAACAACTTTCTGCAAATGTTGGCCAGTCAAGAACCCAAGTAAAATCGCCGAGAAGGTTTCAGTTTTATGACAGGTTATTGATTTTAATTTTGGCTGTTTGGCCTAAAATGGG
>JABJEE010000169.1 GCA_018665005.1 Flavobacteriales bacterium | reverse complement strand
AATATCTTTCTATTAAACATATTTATAAGCTCCAGTAATCAAGTTCGTTCATTTTATTTTTATAGATCCCTTTAACGTCTACAAAAACACCTTTTTCATCTTTTAATATGCTTTGGAAATATTTTTCATCAAGCGTTAAATATTCTTGATGATTCACAGCGACTATAACAGCATCATAGTCATTTTTAGTTTCTGATGCCAATGCCACACCGTATTCATGCTCCATCTCAGAAGAACTTGCATGCGGGTCAATCAAATCTACTTTTACCTGAAATGATTTTAGTTCGCTGACAATATCAATGATTTTTGAATTCCGTATATCCGAAACATCTTCTTTGAATGTTGCTCCCATAACCAAAACCTTTGCCTCTTGTATGTGCTTGCCTTGAGCTAAAATCTTTTTAACTGTTTGCTTTGCAATATAGAACCCCATCGAATCATTTACATATCTACCACTGGTAATCACTTTAGCATGATATCCTGCTTGTTGTGCTTTATGTGTCAAGTAATATGGGTCCACTCCTATACAATGTCCTCCAACAAGCCCTGGCGAGAACTTCAAAAAGTTCCATTTTGTACCAGCAGCCTCCAATACATCAAAGGTGTTGATATTTAGTTTGTTAAAAATAATAGAAAGCTCATTTATTAGAGCAATATTGACATCTCTTTGAGTATTCTCGATAATCTTTGCTGCCTCTGCTACTTTGATGCTAGGTGCTCTATGAACTCCTGCCCCAACAACTAACTCATAGGTCTTAGCGATTTGTTCAGAAGAAACTTCACAACATCCAGAAGAAACCTTCACAACATTCTGTAGAGTATGCACTTTATCACCCGGATTAATTCTTTCTGGCGAATATCCAACCTTAAAATCTTCCTGAAATCTTAAACCTGAAATTTTTTCAAGAACCGGGATACAGTCTTCTTCTGTACATCCTGGATAAACAGTAGACTCATAAACAACATAATCACCTTTCTTTAACACTTGAGCCACCGTCTTACTTGCTCCTAAAAGCGGTGTAAGATCAGGTAAGTTTGCATCATCAATTGGTGTTGGTACGGCAATAATAAAAAATTGCACATCCTTAAGATCGTTAATATCAGCTGTAAATTCTATAGCACACCCATCGAAATCTTTAGATTCCAATTCATTACTTGGATCGACTGAATCTTTCATCATATCTACCCTTTCTTGATTGATGTCAAAACCTACAACCTTGATTTTACGCGCAAAATCTAATGCAATAGGCAATCCCACATAACCCAGCCCAATAACTGCCAGTTTTGCATCTCCCTTTAGCATTCTATCATAAATCAATTCACTCATCTATATTTTAATTTTTCGTTTCTAACCTTATAAATTCTTTCAATAATTTCTACCACTTTCAATCCTTCCAACGCATTTGTCGTTGGAGATGTTCTCCCTTTAACCCCATCGATAACATTTTTAATCACATAATTATGATTGGCCGCAGAGCCTTTATATGGACCATAGTCATTGGCAGGGTTTGATTCTTTTAACTTGGGCATTTCATAATCCTTGATATTACAAACCTCTACTTCATTCATGTATTGCCCCCCGATTTTGACACTTCCATTTTGACCGACAATCGTCATAGATGACTCGAGATTCTGATTCGCTACAGCCGTCGAATAATTTATACAACCCATACCTCCATTTAAAAAGTCAAAACTTACAAAACCTGAATCCTCAAAATCCGTTGTTTCTTGGTGATTGAAATCAGAGAACTTACCCTCAATGTTATCAATGTCACCAAACAACCAATACATAATATCGATAAAGTGAGAGAATTGAGTAAACAAGGTGCCTCCGTCAAGATCTGAAGTTCCTTTCCATCCTCCTTTTTTGTAATAACGGTCATCTCGATTCCAATAACAATTGAGCTGAACCATATAAATATCTCCCAACAACTCATCAGTTATGACCGATTTAATCCATTCAGAAGGGGGAGAATAACGGTTCTGCATTACGCAGAACACTTGTTTTGAAACCTGTAATGCTTTAAATATTATTTTTTCGCATCCATCTTTTTTCAACCCCATTGGTTTTTCACAAACCACATGCATTTTCTTTT
>JABJEE010000168.1 GCA_018665005.1 Flavobacteriales bacterium | reverse complement strand
TATACAACTTCATCCAAATATGGTTTTATCAAAAAACTATTGTTAGCAATCTATCCAATATCACTGATTCTAGCTTGGTTTTCTTTTGTTTCTTTGGTGATAGTCGGTGATTCACTATTTATATTTATAACCATAATGAGTGTGTTTTGCTTGATTAAATGGTGGATTCAAGGAAGATGCCTGTTAAAACTCAATGAAAGGAAATTCGCGTTACTATTTCCTTTTTGGGATATATTTTACGCAGTGTTATCTCCTTTAATCTTTTTATTTGGAAAAACTAAACGAAATAACAATTGGTAGCAAAAGATCATTTATCTGATAAGGCAAAATTTGACTTGGTGTTGGTTGAGGCAGCTAAAAAAGGAGACCAAATGGCCTACGCAGACCTCATGGAACGTTACAGAGAATCCATTTATTTCATGATGCTGAAAATGGTCAAAGATTCAGATGACGCCGATGATTTAACCATTGAAGCCTTCGGCAAAGCGTTTAATCGACTCGGTCAATACTCACCCAATTTCGCATTTAGCACATGGCTCTTTAAAATTGCTTCCAACAATTGTATTGATTTCATTAGAAAAAAAAGAATAAAGGTGACCTCCATGGATACGGGAGTTGTTAATAACAACGGTGACGTTATGAGAATTGACGCCAAATCCACAAATTTAAATCCCGAGGAAACCGTAATGAAAGGACAAAGAGTTGTTCATCTGCGTTTGCTTGTAAGTAAGTTGAAACCGAAATATAGAGAACTTGTCGAGAAAAGATATTTCCAAGAGTTGAGTTATGAGGAAATTGCCACTGAAATGAATTTACCTCTTGGAACAGTAAAGGCTCAGTTGTTTAGAGCACGAGATTTTTTAGCAAGCATGGCCGAAAAGACCAAAGATTCCATTTAATGGATCTCATAAAAAAATATTTTCCTGACATCCCAAAAGAGCAATACAACAAACTCAAAGAGCTCAAGTCTCATTACGAAGAATGGAATCAAAAGATTAATGTTATTTCAAGAAAAGATATTGATAATTTTTACGAAAGACACGTACTTCACTCACTTGCTATTGCAAAATTAATCCAGTTCAATGACAACAGTCATATTATTGATGTTGGTACTGGTGGAGGGTTTCCAGGAGTACCATTAGCAATACTATTCCCAAACGCCCATTTTACACTCCTTGATTCTATTGGAAAAAAGTTGAAGGTAATTAATGAGATATCCGAAAAACTACATATTAACAACATTGAAACCATACATTCGCGCGTTGAAGACATAGACAGAAAGTACGATTACATTTTAAGCCGTGCCGTCACAAATCTCCCAAAATTCATAAAACTCACACGAAACATTAGAAAGGCAAATTCAACTTCTCATTCAGGGACATACTATTTAAAAGGGGGTGACTTTGAAAAAGAAATAAAACAAATAAAGGGGAAAAGTTATATCACCGATTTGAGTTCCTTATTTGAGGAAGAATTTTTTATCACAAAAAAACTCATCCACATTCCTCATTAATTCAATAAAGGAGGGAAATACATATAAAATCGTGGAATCCTAACCTCAAATACTTCATCATTTCCCAAGTTTTTGAAATAAAACTTTCCCTGCATATAACCCAAAGCAGAAAGCAATTCGCAACCGCTAGTATATACAAAAGATTCATCTGGAAATATTATTGGTGTTTGACCAACGACACCCTCTCCCTTCACTTTTGACCCTCCGTGAATTAAATGTCGAACACTCCATTCACGAGATAATAACCGAACCGGATATTTCATATTATTAATAATCTTGATTTCATAATTATGAATAAAACTAGAATCTGTATCGGATGATAAATCATTGCGAAACCACGTCTTAATTTCTATTGAAATTCCAAGAGCTGTTGTATTTGACATACCTAAAAGTATTTGAATTATATCTTAAAATAAAATAATTCGGAATCTTTAACACTTCGAACATTTAGCTGCGTACTTTTAACATATAAAAATTACATAATATGTACGAATTCGTAAATACGACCGATCTGAAAAAACGTCTTTTTTTTTCATAAAGGATAAAAAGTACAAAATCAATTTATTTAGAATCAATCTAAATTATTATTTATCAAGACAAATTACATTTCGAATTACTGCATAGGCCTAGGTTTTTCTTAATTTTGTCGCTAAATTGTAATATCACATTTCATGTCTAACACCATAAGTATTCGAAAAGGTTTGAATATCAGACTAGTAGGAGAATCGACTAAAGAAATAAAAGACATTCCCGTATCTCATACGGTATGTTTATCCCCTCTAGATTTTCATGGCTTAATACCTAAATTGGTAATAAAAGAAGGAGAATCAGTTCAAGTAGGTGATGTTATTTTCCATGACAAGAAAAACGAAAGAATAAAATTTGTTAGTCCCACGAGTGGAAAAATAAAACAAATCGTCCGTGCTGAAAAGAGAAAAATTGTTCAGATTTTAATTGAATCTGATTCAAAACAAACTTGCAAAAAATTTGACGTGAAGAAGGTGGCTGACACCTCTAAGGAAGAGATGCTCGATCTATTGCTGAATTCTGGTATTTGGCCAAGTATAAAACAACGTCCGTTAGATGTTGTAGCTGATCCGTCAAATGAACCGAAAGGTATTTTTATTTCATCATTTGACTCCTCCCCTCTTGCTCCGGATTATTCATTTATTCTCAAAGAAAAAATGGACCAAGTTCAAATAGGGCTTAACGCATTGAATCAATTAGCTAACGGAAAGGTTCACCTCAGCAGCAGAAAGAACTCTGAATTCACCAAAATGCAGAATGTAATTCACCACAATATTGATGGTGTACACCCTGCAGGTAATATC
>JABJEE010000167.1 GCA_018665005.1 Flavobacteriales bacterium | reverse complement strand
CGTCCTCGTGTAACAGGCCATTTGACAATAAACTGTTTATTACAAAAGGCATTCCTCCAGCAGCATGGAAATGATTGACATCAGCAGCACCATTTGGATACATTCTCGTTATTAATGGAATGACTTCTGATAGCTTTGACATGTCATCCCAATTAATGATTATTCCCGCGGCTTTCGCTATAGCAATTAAATGAATCGTATGATTCGTTGATCCGCCTGTTGCCAATAGACCAATGATACCATTTACAATTGATTTTTCGGTAATTATTTTTGAAATAGAAAATTCAAGTCCTTTTTTCGCATTGTTGTTAGCTATTTCTACTGCTTTTTCGTTAAGTAGCAGCCTGTGTTCAGTGTCAGGATTCACAAAGCTAGAGCCGGGAAGCTGCATACCCATAATTTCCATGAGCATTTGATTGCTATTCGCCGTCCCATAGAAAGTGCAAGTCCCTGGCGAATGATAGGAGTCTGATTCTCCTTTTAACAGATCTTCTCTAGAGATCTTCCCTTCAGCAAAGTCTCTTCTAATTTGTGCCTTTTCATCATTACTAATGCCAGTTGGCATTGGACCTCCTGGAACAAATACAACAGGTAGGTGTCCGAATTTTAATGTTCCCATCATTAATCCGGGTACTATCTTATCACAAATACCTAAACAAAGTACAGCGTCAAAAACATTATGAGAAAGTGAGATAGATGTACTCAATGCAATTACATCTCTTGAAAACAAGGACAGCTCCATACCGTCTTTCCCTTGGGTAACCCCATCACACATAGCCGGAACTCCACCGGCAACTTGAAGTACGGAATTGTGTTTTTTTGCATATCCTCTTAATTGAGTGGGATAGTTTTCGTAAACCTTGTGCGCTGATAACATATCATTGTACGCGGTAACCAATCCTAAGTTTTTACTTTCTGAACCTGAAAGCTGTTCTTTATCAGAATGATCACATCCTGCAAAAGCATGCGCGAGATTCCCACAGCTTAAATTAGAGCGATAAACACCCTCTTCGAACATCTTTTCAACATCTTGAAGATAAGCTTTTCGAGATGGAAGACTTCTTGCGATGATTTGATTGGTTACCTCTTTAATTATAGAATTCATAGCTATGCGTTGTGTGCGTAATAAACGGCATTTAGTTTTGGAATGAAATGATGGATAGGTGAACCCATTTCAATTGACTTTTCAAAAACAACACCTTTGTTTTGACCATTAAACATAAGAAAAACGTTTTGACATTCGGTTATAAACGATTTGTTGAGTGTGATTCTTTGAACAGGTTCCGATGGGGCATTTGTATTGGAAAGATCAGCTTGTGTTGCTTTGGAAGCAATGTCAGACATTGGGTCATTTGGGAAAATTGATGCCGTGTGTCCATCATCTCCCATACCTAAAATCAATACATCAGCTTGTGAAAAAAGCTTGTAATGTTTTTTAGCTTTTAAAAGATTTTGTTCATAATCATCTTCAAATAACATTCCAATTAGAATGGCTTTTGATGCTTGATTTTGGATGAGTGTATCTCTAATCATTTTTTCATTGCACAAAGGACTTTCTTTATCGACAAAACGTTCATCGACCAAACCAATATGTACTTTATCCCATTCAATATTTTGAAGCGACAATTTATGATACATTTTCCTTGGTGTGTTGCCTCCAGATAGAAGTATTTTTGCTTCTCCTTTGGTTTTTATGGATTCATTAAGAATAGCGACAATCTTTTCTATCAACTCGTTTTCCAAGTTGTTCATGTTGTCATATTGTTGTATCATTTTTTCCATGATTTTGTTACCCAAGACTCTTTCTCCTCTAAAATACCATCTCCAGGACCCCAAGATCCCGCCTCGTATAGGATGTTTTTAACATTCATGTTTTTCCAATTATTGGTTATTGATTCGATCCAGGTCCAAGCAGCAACAAGTTCATCCTGACTCATAAACAGGGTCTGGTTCCCTCTAATTACATCAACAATTAATCTTTCATACGCTTCAGGAAATCTTTCTTCAAAGGAATCCACATAGTCTAGTTTTAGTGCAATGGGTTTGTATCGGTATCCTCCTGGTCCCGGTATTTTCGTCATTTGGACAAGCTCTATACGCTCTTCCGGCTGTAATCGAATAATTAGCTTATTATTATTGATCTTTTCTTTTGATGGAAAGATATTGTGTCTTACTTCTTTAAAATTGATTACAATTTCCGAATATCTTTTTTTCATTCTTTTACCTGTGCGTAAATAGAATGGTACATTTTTCCACCTCCAGTTGTCAACATAAGCTTTCAAGGCAACAAACGTTTCTGTTTTGGATTCATATTTCTCAATGTCTTCCAAATATGAACTTACTTTATCCCCCTCTATGTTTCCTCGAGTATATTGACCTTTAACACTATCCGTATGAATTGATTTTTTATTGAAAAGGCGTAACGATCTGAGAATTTTTAATTTCTCATTTCGAACCTCATGGGCTTCTAATTCAAACGGGGGTTCCATGGCAACAAGACACAACAATTGTAGAAGGTGGTTTTGAACCATATCTAAAAGCGCTCCGCTTTGATCGTAATAACCGGCTCTTTTTTCAACACCAAGGCTTTCAGAAACGGTTATTTGAATGCTTTCAATATTTTCGGCATTCCATGCTCTCTCAAATAAATTATTCGCAAATCTCAAAACCATTAAATTTTGAACAGTTTCTTTTCCTAAATAATGATCGATTCTGTATATCTGATTTTCATCAAAGGTTCGTGTGATTTCATTATTTATTGATATTGATGACTCCAGGCTATGTCCAAGTGGTTTTTCCAAAACAACCTTACTGCTTTTATTTACCAATCCTGAATCTTTTAATGCTTGAGAAATCGGTCCAAAAGCAGATGATGGTGTGGAAAAATAAAAGATGTTTTGATAATCATTAAATGGTGCTAGAAATGTATTTAGATTATCATAACCTTCAACACTATTACTCTCTGCTACGACAATCGATACTTTACTGATAAAAGTATTTAATTCTTTTTCATTTATTTTATTTCCATCAACACTTGCTTTAATAAATGATACCAATTGTTTGTTGAAATCATTTTCTATACCTTTTTTACGAGTGACTGCTACGATATTATATTCGCATAACAGTTGATTGTCTACATATCTATGATACAGTGCGGGAAATATTTTTCTTAGAGCCAAATCTCCAGTTCCTCCAAATACAATTAGATTGAAGTTGTTAAATTTTTCTGTATGTTTTATGTTTCTAGCCATTACTTCTTAACTGGTTTTATTGATTTCACTTTTAAAAGCGTTCGGAACAGAACTGTCAATGATTTACACGTTATGTTTTTCAAGTTACAAAACTCTTTTTATCTTAGTACATTCTGTTTGTGTCAAAAATACACTAAGATTTAATTAAATTCAACATTTTTTATACTTTTAATAACTTTTAACTGTTGAAACTACTTGTTTTTATGTTACGATTTCGGATTTTATTTGTGATTTTTTTCACTTTAGTCATAACGTATACTTCAAATTCTCAAACCTATGTTTTTGCTGAATTGAATGGTTCGCCGAACTTGAATACTAATGGTTGGAATTTAAATGGTAATGCATTTGTTGGTGATACGCCAGGGGATACAGACAATTTTTTAGATGAACTGATATTAACTAATGCATGGAATACCCAAAGCGGTGGTGTATTTTATTCGACTCCAATTGATCCGTCTATTTGTTCAAATTGGACAGTTGAATTTGAATATAGAATTTGGGGAGGTTCAGCGGCAGATGGCATCGCTTTTTCTTTCTTAGATGTTCCGCCAACAGGTTTTGTTTCTGGTGGAGGATGTGGGATTCCTGGTTCAGCCAATGGTTTAAAAGTTGTTTTGGATACCTGGAACAATTGCGGTGGTCCAAATCCAGAATTACAAATTTATTCAGGGGTAGGGTATTTTGAATGTGCTCCGGGCATTGTTAAATTGGATAATTCTGCTGGAAACCTTGGTTTTGTTAGGAGTAATAATTATCAACCTGTCCGAATTACATACAACAATGGAAACGTTGCTTTATTTGTGAATAATATTCAATACTTAAATGCGAATTTTCCCATTTCATTTTCAGGGTATATGGGGTTTACGGCCTCTACCGGTGGAGCAAATGATCAACATTCTATAAAAAACGTTGTTATTTATACCGATCAGGCAGCATCCGAAGCGGGTAGCAATGTGTCATATTGCACAGGTGATTCTACTCAAATAGGCACTGTTGATAACCCAGATTTTCTTTATGACTGGTCACCTTCTCTTGGCTTGAATAATACAAGTAATCCATCGCCTACAGTGAGTTTATTAAATAGCAGTTCCACTATTTTAACGCAAATGTATACTGTCTCAACTTCTCTAGCTTCAAGTCCTGGAGTATGT
>JABJEE010000166.1 GCA_018665005.1 Flavobacteriales bacterium | reverse complement strand
TTGATACGAATTTTCGGAGTAGTGTAACCAATTCACTCCAAAAGTGTAATTCCATTGTTCTTGTAAAGGAATATTGCCCAATATGAAATTATTAAATTCACGAGTATCATCATCCGTAACATTATCATTAACGCCTGCATTGAGATTAAAATCATCAATAGCCCCCAAGCCGATGAATGAGATTTTATTTTTTTGATTGGGCCTGTATGTAAATTTATATTGGAAATCATTGTAAGTAGGAAGAATGGGCAATTGCAACGCAGCAAACAAAAATTGTAAATAGGACCTTCTTGCAGAAAAAATGAAATTTGTTTTTTCACCGATGGGACCATCAAACGTTAGCGCTGCATCACTTGACCCTAGAGCAAAATTCGTGATCAATCCATCTTTATTGCCTTCTTTTTGTTTGAATGAAAGAACAGAACTCAAACCATTTGCTCGATTCGATGGAAATGCGCCTGAATAAAAATCAACCTCTCTCACAAAATTGACATTTAATAAACCAACCGGACCTCCACTACTCCCTTGAGTAGCAAAATGATTTATATTAGGTACTTCTATTCCGTCCAAATAGAACTTGTTTTCACCTGGGGAGCCTCCACGGATAATGATATCATTTCGAAAGGTGGCCCGAGATGCCACTCCTGGAAGGGCTGCAATAACCTTACTCACATCTCTATTGGCACCTGGCAAACGTTCTATTTCAGTGGCATTTAGTGTTTTTAAAGAAACAGGCGATTCCTTTTTACGAATAAACGGAGAAGCCTTTACCACAACTTCTTCCTGCTCCAAAATCAATTTCTCCATAGCAAACTCTAACTGTTCAACACGAGACCGAGTTATGGTGATTTCATTGACAAATAAAGTACTGTAACCAGAAACTACTGCCTTAAAGGAATAAACCCCCGGTTCTAATCCTTCTATTCTAAAAAAACCGTTCTCGTCCGTAATGGCTCCTTTCGGCATGTTTAGAACTTGAACTTTTGCAAATTCTAATGAATTGTTATTTAATGCATCAAATACCCGACCTTCGATACGGGTGCCTTGGCTGAATGCAAATCCAGAAATAATTATAAATAAGAGAGTTAAATGACGCATGATATATTTTTTTTGAATAAACAACAACGCAAGGAAATAGTTTGCAAAATATTAAAATATATTTTCTGAATCCGTAAATCTAAATTAATCCTGATTTAAAAAATTTGATAACAGTTCTATTCCATACTCGGACAAAACAGACTCTGGATGAAATTGAACACCGAACAATTTTCTTTTTTGATCTGATATGCCCATTATATACCCATTATGTTCCACAACAGCATCTACGTACTTAGGATGAATTTTTTCGAGAACCCAACTGTGATAAAGCCCTACAGTAAAACGCGCAGGGAGTCTATCAAAAAGAATACCACGAGAAACCACAATGTTTTCAGAAACACCATGCTTTACTTCTTTCATGTTTTTTAATTCGCCTCCTAAATACTGACCAATAGCCTGCATACCCAAACAAATTCCAAGTAAAGGGATTTTTGCATCGCAGTAGTTAATACATTCAAACATGTTTGATTTGTGTTTTGGCATACCTGGACCTGGTGAAAGAATGATGTGAGAATAATTGGACAAAACGTTGATGTCATTTATTTCATCATGACGAATAACTTCTACGCTTTGATGAAGAGTTTCTAAGTAATGTTTTAGATTAAATGTAAAAGAATCGTAAAAATCAATTAACAATATTTTCATTTCGTCTTTTTGTCGTTTCTTTGTAAAGTACAAACGTAAGTAAATTCATTTGACTAAATATGAGTAAAAAAGCAATTCAAATAGAGGATGCTCCAGCTCCAGTAGGCTCCTACAGCCAGGCTATACTTCATGGGAACTTACTTTTTATTAGTGGACAGATTCCTTTAAATCCAAAAACTGGCCAGATTGAACAAGCAAATATTCAAGAAGCTACAAATAGGGTCATGCTAAATATCAAAGCGTTAATCGAGTCCGCAGGCATGCGAATGAATCAAATTGTTAAGTGCAGTATTTTTCTTAAAGATTTAGGAGACTTCTCTACTGTGAATGAAATATATTCAAGTTATTTTAATGATGTTTATCCTGCACGAGAAACCGTTGAGGTTTCCAAACTACCGCTTGACGTAACTATTGAAATCTCTTGTATAGCTGTTAAAGATGATAAGTAAAGAAAACGAAATAGATTTATCTGTAGTCATTGTCAATTACAATGTCGAATATTTCCTTGAACAGTGTTTAAACTCTGTATTTCTTGCAGCAGAAAAAGCCAAAGTTGAAGTTTTTGTAGTTGACAACAATAGTGTAGATGGCTCAGTTGAAATGGTTAAAAACAAATTTCCAAGCGTAGACCTCATCGCCAACAAAACCAATAATGGGTTTTCAAAAGCGAATAATCAAGCCATTAAAAATGCAAAAGGAAAATATGTATTGCTATTAAATCCTGATACCGTTGTTGAAGAACATACGTTTTCAAAAGTGATTGCTTTTATGGACTCAAAAAAAGATGCCGGTGGTCTAGGTGTTCGTATGGTTGATGGAAAGGGAAATTTCTTACCCGAATCAAAAAGAGGCTTACCTACCCCAAAAGTTGCTTTTTTTAAGATTTTCGGACTCTCTTCTTTGTTTCCTAAATCAAAATTTTTTGGGATTTATCATTTGGGATACTTAGATGAATATGATGTAAATAAAGTAGACGTATTAAGTGGTGCGTTTTTATTATTTAGAAAAGAGCTTGGGGATAAAATGGGCTTGCTTGATGAATCGTTTTTTATGTATGGAGAAGATATTGACTTTTCATACAGAATAACCCAAGAAGGATACAATAATTATTATTACCCCGAAACCTCAATCATCCACTATAAAGGAGAAAGTACAAAAAAAAGCTCAGTAAATTATGTCTTTATTTTCTACAAGGCCATGGTTATTTTTGCCCAAAAGCACTTTTCAAAAAACAATGCAAAACTATTTTCTTTCTCCATTCACATTGCGATATATTTCAGGGCATTTCTTGCCCTTTTGAATCGTTTCATAAAGTTTTCATTTCCAATTATCCTGGATATTGCGATTATATTATTGGGACTGATTGCCCTAACCAATCATTGGAAAAAGATAGACATTCATTTCCCTGAATTTGTGTATAATATTTCCATCCCTATATACACTATAATCTGGGTAATGTCATCCCTTTTCTTCGGAGTTTACGATAAAGAAAGCAAAGGAACTTCGATCATTAAGTCGAGTATCTTCGGAACGATAATCATTCTCATATTCTATGCCTTATTGCCAAAAGAATGGCAATTCTCCCGAGCATTTATTCTACTTGGAACCTCTTGGGTATTATGTTCTCATTTGATTAAAAGAATTCTGTACAACTTGTTTAAACATGACAAACTAAAATACAACTATTCAAAAATTAAAAACTTCCTAATCATCGGAGAAGAAGAAGAAGCTCATCGTGTAGCTGAATTATTGGAACACACCTACTCGAATAAAGGTGAAGCGGTAGTTTTGTCAGACTTATCTAATATAAACCACGTTCTAGCATCGAAAATACACGGTAAACAGCCTAAAAAAGGAAAATTCAATGAAGTGATTTTTTGCGCTAAAAGTCTGCATCCAAGTCAAATTATATCTTGCATGACATCCATTGGGAAAGGAGAAATTGATTTTAAAATCGCTCAACCCGATACCAGTTTCATTATTGGTAGTAATTCAATTGATTCCAAAGGAGATTTTTATTCTATGAAAATAAATTCAATCAACAGGCCTGGAAATCTACGATCGAAAAGACTATTTGATATTCTTATTGCTACAATGTTAATTGTAATAAGCCCATTAATTATATGGATTTACATAAGAAAAGTTCGTTTTATTAAAAACACACTTTCCATATTATTTGGTTATAAATCATTTGTAGGCTATCATTTCATGAACACGAAAAATTCAGACGCCCAATTGTTACCAAATTTGAAAGAAGGGGTACTTAACCCTCTATCCGGTATTGAAAAAACAAACAAAGAGATGATAGATCAAATGAACATATCCTACGCAAAGGAATATTCTGTGTTCAATGACATTACAATAATGTTAAAAAAGTGGAGATTTTTAGACCTTTAATTATTATCTGTTGTATATGTTTTCTATCTTTACCACTTTAAAATTCTCTAAAGAATCGAATGGCAGAAATTGAAATAAGACTTCCTAAAATGGGAGAAAGTGTTACCGAAGCAACCATTACAAATTGGTTGAAAAATCCAGGAGAAAATGTTTCGTTAGACGAGCCTCTAGTTGAAGTAGCCACTGACAAAGTAGATAACGAACTTCCCTCCGAAGCTGAAGGCATACTCATAAAACAATTGTTTGAAAAAGACCAGGTTGCACAGGTTGGAGATGTAATCGCAATTATATCAACTGATGGAGATGCTCCTGTTTCAGAAGACAATAACAATACTCAAAGCCAAGCTGTCGTTGAAGAGAATACAACTTCAGAAAATGATACTTCAGAACCAAAAATCGAAATAAATATTACCTCAAATGGTAATGAAAGTATTAAAATCTCAAAAAATGGTTCGAACGGTAAGTACTTTTCTCCATTAGTTCGTAGTATCGCTGAAAAAGAAGGGATTAAACAAGACACACTTGACACGATTTCGGGAAGTGGTCTTGATGGAAGAGTTACAAAAAAGGATATTCTTGCTTATGTGAAAGGAGACAAAACATCAGTAAAACAATCCGCTCAAGTAAATACACCACCCGCTTCAAAACCAGTATCGAGTCCGACTAAAGCCGCACCTATTGTTGTTCCGAATGGTGAAGACGAAATCATCGAAATGGATCGCATGAGAAGACTCATTGCTGACCACATGGTTATGTCAAAACAAGTTTCACCTCATGTTACATCTTATGTTGAAGCTGATGTTACCAATATTGTTGAATGGAGAAACAATATTAAAGGAGACTTTAAAAAACGTGAGGGAGAAAACATCACCTATACCCCTATTTTGATTGA
>JABJEE010000018.1 GCA_018665005.1 Flavobacteriales bacterium | reverse complement strand
TTTAACGAACAGGAGATTTTTTACGTGCCAAACACATTTACACCCGATGGAGATAATTTTAATCAGATATTTACCCCTATTTTTTATTCAGGGTTTGATCCATATAATTTTGAGATGTTGATTTTCAATAGGTGGGGAGAAATCATTTTTGAAACGCACGATTCTAAAAAAGGATGGGATGGAAGCTACGGAATTAGCGGCTCTAATTCACAAGACGGGGTTTATATTTGGAAGATAATCTACAAGAACCCAGAAACTGATGAAAGAAAAATAGTTGTAGGTCATGTAACCTTACTGCGATAATTCACGAATAAGTAGTAAAGACTTGGTTGGAAACTACGCGTAATTCATATTATATAAATCGCTTATTGTGGTTATTGCTAACAATTCTTCCGATAGCAATTTTACCCTTTAAAGGGCTGCCAAGTATTTTTGTTACGGTTAAAGCACCACTTCTCTCCATCTGCTCCATTGCCATTTTGGTTTTTTTGATTCGGGAGAAAACCAAACTCAAGGGGCTCGAGATTAAACTGTTATTGCTCTACCTAGGTGTTGTTTTTATAGCATGTTTGGCTGCTCACAAGCCTTTATTGGCTCTTTCAGGAGCCTCTCAAACAGCGGGAAGGTTTGAAGGGTTTATTACTTTATTTTTTTATGCAGTTATTTTTTTAGCGGCGAGAAACCACTTTGTAATTAATAGGAAAAACTTGTTTTTCTATTTAACAGTTCAAGGGGTAGTTGCGTCATATTCTATTTTTCAGTTTTATGGCATTGATCCACTGGTTCATTATTTGAATTTTAGCAAGGGTTGTTATTCGACTATCGGTAATCAGAACTTTTTTGGTTCATACGTGGTGACACTACTTACTCTTTCCTGTGGGTTATACATTATGGACAGGCGGCCTCAAACATTACTATTGTGCGTGATTTTTTTTGGAGGACTTTTAGCATGTAATACTAGGGGGTGCTGGCTGGCATTTCTGGTCATAATGGTGGCGTCTCTTTTTTTTCTTTTTAAAGAGGGTGTTATTAAGCCTTACCTAATATTATTCTTTTGTTTTACACTAGCGGCACTGACAATGAACTTCACCGGCCAAAACCTTATTATGGGAAGAGCCATGAGTATCGATGAACAGATATCAATGGAAGACGAAGCAGGTTCTGGACGAGTTCAAATATGGAAAATGACCTTAAAGGCAATAGGGGATAATCCTATTTTAGGTTCTGGTCCTGAAAATTTAAAAGAGCATTTTATTAGAACGAATAACGAAGGTTTTATCGCATACCAAAAAAGAACAGGTAAAACCGTTGATAAGGCTCATAGTGAAATATTACACATCGCTGCGGTTTCGGGAATACCAGCAGCAATTATTTTTATTCTGTTTTTGACCACATTATTTTGGCACAAAAGACGAATCCTTTTTAGTTTCAACTCTTCAACTATATTAGCCATGTGCATTACGGTTTATTTTCTTCAATCGTTATTTAACATTAGCATAATCACTGTAGCACCCTTGTTTTGGGTTTTATTAGGCGTGTTTTCGAGGGCTAAAACGATAAAACAGTCAGAATTTCAATCAAAAAAAGTCATTTCCTCCCCGTCATAGGCAGCGAAGACAATTTTGGGGTGGCTTTCCTTCCAATACATATTGCCTTTAACGTCAATTCCAATAGCACCGGCAAAACCATCAATTTCTTTAAGCTCTTCGAATGTTTTATCAAAAGCAGATTCTATAGTTTGACCATCAGTAACGCGGGTAACAATTTTACATGCCAAAGCACCATTTATGATGTCCTCTCCAACACCAGTGCAGCTAATTGCACAATGCTTATTTGCAAAATTTCCAGCTATTGTTGCCGAGTCAGAAACTCTTCCTGGTATTTCAAAACCTTTACCACCTGTCGAGGTAGCTACAGCAAGTTTCCCTTTTCTGTCTAAAACAACACAGCCAACGGTACTTGTCTTCGAAGACTTGAGCTTCATACTGTATTCTTTTTTTCTTTCTTCAGTCTCTGTAGAAAAGGACTCAAACCCTTGAGCATTTGCGTATTGTTTTGCTCCCTGTCCGCTTAACACACGGTCTTCTTCTTTCAAAAGCTTTTCCGCAACAAGAACAGGGTTTTGCACCTTTTCAATGTTGATTACTCCACTGAATCTACAATCAGAACCATTCATTATTGCTGCACTCATACGGATTTTGCCATCCGCTTGAATTTGTGAACCGATACCCGCATTAAAAAGAGGGCAGTCTTCGAGTAAACAGGTTGTATAAACAACCGTCTCTAAAGCAGTATGAGTTTGGAGAAATTCAAAGCCTTTGTCGATAATTTCTTTTAAGGCGTTTTGTTTTTTTTGTTTGGTTTCATCGGACTGGGATGATTCACTGAAAAATCCACCATGAATAATGATTTTCATGCTGATAAATTTGCTTTTTTATAGATCGAAAAAGAGTGATTATTAAGTTGATAAGTGTCCCCTTTACTCATAACATGAACGACTAAATTATTAATTGAAATGGGATCACCTAACGAAACATCTGTAATGTTTGTGTCGGTTATTTTTCGCCCATCAACCAGAATAACTAGGCCTGAACCAATAGCTTCCATAGTATGTCCATTCTTAATCAATAAACCAGTATCTTCTCCTAATCCTAAACCTAAGGTTTTCGGGTTTGACACTATTGCTTGAAATAATCTACCAATTCGACCCCTTTTAACAAAATGGGTGTCTATAGTTACGTCGTCAATAAAACCCAATCCACTAGTTATTTTAATCTCTCCTTTGTGAAGCGCTTCGGAACTTGATCCTTGATAAATCATCTGTTTGGAGACACAAGCTGCTCCAGCGGATGTTCCGGCATACAAAAAAGAGTCATTTAAATATTTATCAAGAAGCGTATCATGTAGGGTTGTTCCTCCGATAATTGAAGTTAACCGAAGTTGATCTCCTCCAGTAAAAAAAACAATATTCGCTTTTTTAATTCGGTCAATAACTCCTGAGTTTTCACATTCTTTTCGATTGGTAATATTCAAAACACCTACATTTTCTGCTCCTAAAAAGCGGAAAGCTTTGGCGTATTCATCTCCAACGATTTTTGGAATTTTAGAAGCTGTAGGAACAACTTCAATTCGAGAATTTAAACCGTCTGATGATTCATCTAGTAACCGTCTTAAGATACCCTTTTCAAAAAAGTTTAGATTGTTTTCGACTTGATCTGTGAATTCCTGTTCGGTGAAACTTCCCTTATCGACCCCCCCCCCAATAATAATCATTTTTCCTTTTGGCGTCATATAACAAAAATAAGATTTTTAGTAAATAACCAACACTAAATATAGAATTGTTAATTCCTTTGTTAATTTCTAATCTATCTATGAGGGAGGGCGACATCCAATATGTGTAAATTTGAACTAATGGAGAATATGGTTAAAATTATAAATACATCAAACAATCCGAATCCGGAATACAAAACCACGGGATCCTCTGGCATGGATGTACGCGCTTTTGTTGTAGGGTCTATAGAGATCGCTCCTTTGGATAGGGCATTGATTAAAACAGGGTTGTTTTTAGAAATGAATGAAACGTTAGAGTGCCAGGTAAGGCCCAGGAGTGGACTTGCTCTCAAAAAAGGCATCACGGTATTAAATAGTCCGGGAACGATTGACGCGGACTATAGGGGGGAGATTGGAATCATATTAATGAACTTATCAGACGATAAGGTTGTAATAGAAAGTGGCGATAGAATAGCACAACTGGTATTTGCAAAAGTAGAAAAGGTTACCCTCGAAAATGTAGAAGTCGTAAATAAGACTGAGCGCGGAGAAGGAGGGTTTGGTAGTACAGGAATAAAATAAAGAAATATGAAGATAATTGTGCCAATGGCAGGAAGAGGGAGTAGGTTAAGACCTCACACCTTAACAGTCCCCAAACCGCTAGTTCATGTTGCGGGTAAACCAATTGTTCATCGTCTAGTAGAAGACATTGCAGAAATGTGTGACGATAATATTGAAGAAATTGCATTTATTATTGGTGATTTTGGAAAAGAAGCAGAAGCTGAGCTTTTAATGGTAGCGGAAAAACTAGGGGCAAAAGGGTCTATTTTTTATCAAAAAGAACCGCTAGGAACCGCTCATGCCGTATTGTGTGCATCAGAAAAACTATCAGGCCCTGTAATTGTAGCTTTTGCAGACACCTTGTTTAAGGCAGAGTTTAAAATTTCTGAAAAACAAGAAGGAATAATATGGGTTAAACAAATTGATGACCCGAGTGCTTTTGGTGTCGTTAAAATGAACCAAGAAGGAGCTATCACTGACTTTATTGAGAAACCAAAAGAGTATGTTTCTGATTTAGCGATGATAGGGATTTACTATTTTAAATCTGGAGAATCTTTAAAAACAGAGTTGGATTATTTAATTGACAATGATCTAAGAAAGGGGGGAGAATATCAATTGCCCGATGCTTTGAGACGGCTTACAGAAAAAGGCACATCATTTATCCCTGGAAAAGTAACACATTGGCTAGATTGTGGAAATAAAAACGCGACGGTTGAAACCAATCAGTCAGTTTTAAACTTTGAGAAAGAAAAGGGACCCCTTTTAGTGAACGCTGAATCAGAACTAACAGAATCCATAATCATAGAGCCCTGTTTTATTGGTAAAGGAGCCAAAATAACAAGATCGGTTATAGGTCCACATGTTTCAGTGGGAGCAGAATCTGAAATAACGGATTCGATATTATCAAATTCAATAATTCAACTAAACACATTGG
>JABJEE010000165.1 GCA_018665005.1 Flavobacteriales bacterium | reverse complement strand
CTACGGCCCGAATGAAAGTCATAAAGGCAGAATGGCAAGCGTTATTTTTCACACCTTTAATCAGATTAAAAAGACTGGAGGCATGAAACTTTTCCGAAGCCATCATAAAGATTACAAAGACGGTGAGCAATTAAGAGATTTTATTTATGTCAAAGATGTTGCTTCTATAATCGATTTTATGTTCAATAATTCTATCAATTCAGGTTTGTACAATGTTGGAACGGGAAAAGCCAGGACATTTTACGATCTTGCAAAGCTCACATTCGAAGCGCTTAACAAAGATCCTGATATTTCATTTATTGATACACCAAGTGATATTCGAAATAAGTACCAGTATTTCACTGAAGCAGACATGAACAAACTCAAAGAACAGGGTTATTCCTCACCTTTTCATACTCTTGAAGAAGGCGTTGAGGATTATGTCAAAAATTATTTAAACACTTAGTTTTGTTCATTAATTGTTAATAAATATTCATTAAAGTTTCTAACCATTGCCTAAAACGAGTAAATTTGTTACTCAATGTTAGAGGCGTTAATTACATCAAAGACAAGAGTTAGGCTACTGGTTAAGTTTTTTTTAAACCCAACCATGAAGGCCTACCTTCGAGAATTGGCGAGTGAATTTGAAGAAAGCACGAATTCAGTTCGACTCGAATTAAATCGTCTTAAAGAAGCAGGGCTGCTAGAAAGCGAGGCGAAAGGAAACCTCGTTATGTACAATGCCAAAAGAACACACCCCCTATTTCCAGAAATAAAAAGCATTGTCAGTAAAATCACAGGTATTGATTCTATTATTGAATCCGTAATTCAACGACTTGGATCAGTTGAACACGCCTACTTGATTGGTGACTATGCTAAGGGCAAAGATTCCGGAATCATTGATGTCGTTGTCACGGGAAGCATCGATAAAAAGATATTACAAGAACTTATTGAAAAAGCTGAGGATTTAATTTCACGAAAAATTCGTGCCGTTTCCATGACTTCCAATGAGTTTGATCAGTACACAAAAAAACAAAAAGAACCATTCCTCCTACTTTGGAGTAAGGAATAGTCTTTTAAATATATATCCTTCGGGGATACTCAATTCCAAAAATCAACATGGGACTGAGAACGGCGAAGCCATATTATGATTTTAGATTTAGTTTTATTTAAAGACCCTTCAGTTAAGCGACATGTTGCCAAAACAATTACATGGAGACTACTTGGAACTATAGATACAATGATTATCGGATGGTTCATAACAGGTAATCCCATCACTGGTTTAAAAATTGGTGGAGTTGAGGTAATTACAAAACTGTTCTTGTACTACTTTCATGAACGTCTTTGGTTTAGATTGAATTTGGGCTTACCGCATAGGAATCAAGGTGAAAACAAGAAAAAAGAAATTTGAATAATTTAAAGCATCAGTCATATCATATTGATCGATTGACTTATGAAAATCGAAATAAACACCGCGGGATTGCATTGTGGCTTACAGGTCTTTCTGGCTCGGGCAAATCAACATTAGCGAATGGCCTTCATCAAAAATTATTTGAAATAGGTATGCACTCCATTGTTTTGGATGGTGACAATACTAGACTAGGTATAAATAAAGATCTTGGTTTCTCGAATAAAGATCGAATCGAAAACATAAGACGTGTAGCCGAAATCACAAAATTATTCGTAGAGACCGGACATATCGTAATTACTGCTTTTATTTCCCCATTCAAAGAAAATCGTATTCAGGCAAAAAGAATCATTTCAGAAAATGATTTTCTCGAGGTCTATATTGACAGCACCCTTGAAACCTGCGAACATAGAGATGTCAAAGGATTATACAAAAAAGCACGTTTGGGAGAAATAAAGGATTTTACAGGTGTATCTAGTCCTTATGATACGCCGGACAGTGCTGACATTCACATTAACACGAATAAGTCATCAATTTCTGAAAGTGTCGAACTGTTATTTAAACAATTAAATTCAAAGCTTTGAATTATCGATTGGAACACCTAGAAGAATTGGAAGCAGAAGCGATTTATGTTTTAAGAGAGGCCTTTGCCCAGTTTGAGAACCCATGTATTTTATTTTCAGGAGGAAAAGACTCTATTGTCGTTACCCACCTTGCTGTCAAAGCATTTTACCCAGCAAAGATTCCGTTTCCGCTGGTTGATATAGATACAGGACATAATTTTGACGAAACGATTGTCTTCAGAGATAAATTGGCACAAAAAATTGGAGCTCAATTGATTGTG
>JABJEE010000164.1 GCA_018665005.1 Flavobacteriales bacterium | reverse complement strand
CATGGGCAGAAGGAATATTCTCGCCATCAATGAGCACTGCTATATTAAGGTTCATTTTATTTTATTAATTTGTTGAATTACTAAATGTACCACAAACTTTGATTGTTTAAACGGATTAAGTGTAAGACTTATTAAGATGGTATTATTTTAGAATTCGTTTTATAGACGGATCGTTATTCTACATTTATGATTTCTAGCTAAGATTAGTTTACCTTAAGTATGGATTGCATATATGTAAATCAGATTATTATTTCATTCAAAAACGTCAGCCAGAACTGTACACTTTATTTTAGATTGTAGCTTGATTACATAAAACAATAAAGCGGATTAAACTCTGTGAAGAATTATAATCCGCTCTCACTTTCGTTGCGAACAACTATTAGTGCCAAACTACTGTTATTATGACTTCTGTTTCCATTTTCGTCCAAAGACATCTATTTTCCACATCTAGTAATCCAGTCTACATCGTTCTTCGTGCCCATAGGCAATTCGATTGACGAAACTTCACACATTATAAATCGACTTCATTCGACAAAAATTTCGATTTACTTTGTCTTTCTTAGTAAGGTTGCTACCGAAGCCGCATCCATACCTTAGAGACGTTTACTTTTGATTCTCATTTTCATTAGAATCTAATGTTTCGTATAATTTCTGAGGAAACCTTCTCAGAATTGAACCTCAGTCGATGTGTTCAATCCCCTTCAAAATACTTTACCTGTAAACTCCTCGGGAAAACTTCGCCCGTTGGCGAGTCTTTTATCCCTCATTTGGTCTACCAAAGAAAGGCAGGAATCTGACCAATAGCAAGAATAATCAATTGAAGTTATTAAGAATGAGGGACTTACTTATTAAGAGCTTGTTAACCGGACTTATTAACAATTGTTGAAAACCTAATGAATTCCGATTATATTTGAAAGTGCAAATATATATATTCGTTTGTATCTAAAACCTAATATGATGAAAATCCTTTTCTTTTTTCTGGCTCTTTTTCTTTCTTTTTCAGGATTCACACAGTGTACAGTCGATCAAAGCTATACTGTTGCTGGTATTTATCCTGATCCTTTACCCACAGGTTACACGGGTCAGTTTTATTCTGAGGACATCACCTTTGTAATGCCTACAGATACGAGTGGTGCGACAATCAACAATTTTGAGATTGTAAGTATTGCTTTACCCGTTGGTCTTGATTGGATTTGTAACAATGCTGCAAATGGCTGTAATTATAATCCACAGAGTAATGTATATGGTTGCATCAATGTTTTCGGTACTCCGCTAGTGGCAGGTGTGTATAATGTAGAAGTAAGTATTCTTGTTGATGTAACGGCTTCCGGTCAAAATATTGACAATATTGCCATTCCTTTTTTCATCACATTAACGATTGAAACACCGGCAATCGGTAATTCAGGTTTCTCCTCTAGCCCTCCATCAGGATGTATTCCATTGGAGGTAGAATACACCAATAATAACCCTGGTCTGCTTTTATATGAGTGGGATTTTGGTAATGGACAAACAAGTAATGCTGAAAACCCTGCTATTCAAACCTATACTCAGGCAGGAAATTATGCTGTTCAGTATGCTGGGTATAATAATCTCGATACCATTGATAACTATACGCTTACAGAAGTTAAGGTACTAAATGTATCAAATAACTGGTTGGGTGAGCCTTGGGGTTGGGAACTTCTTAATGGCAATGCTCCAGATCCTTATTTTATTTTACTTGAAAATGGTACGCTGATTTATCAATCATCATACGAATACAATTCATATGGTCCGATTACCTGGCCAGTAAACATCAATCTAAACCCTGCGAATACGTATAAAATTAGAGTAATGGATGCTGATGAAATGGCTGCACAAAGTAATGCTGCTGAGATTACCTATGGTGGAGATGACAATCTTGGAACCCATACGGTTGGTCTTGGTGGGTGTGGGAATTGCGGTGCGGGTGGATATGTAGACATTTCGTATTCGATTTCTTATGAAGAAATATTGCCTGTTCCTTCTGTTCAGAGTCTTGATACAATTGTTGTAGGGTCTCCTCCCGGAATACCTAATGTCGTTTATGATTCCTTAAATTATTCAGTATACACAGATTCGTCTCAATATACTTTACAGTGGTCGCTTGATACAGCATTTTGGACGGGACACACCAATGCTGTTGAGGAAATCATTCAATCTGGAAATTACTATGTCACGGCATATAATAATTTGGGATGCAGTACCACTTCTGATACCGTTTTTGCTGTGTACTGTGATAGTTCTTTCAGCTTTGATGTTTCTATCAGTGCTATTGATGTATTGTATGTTTCAGATGTACCCTTTGGATACAATGTCAGCTGGATTTTAGATGGAACGGCCATTCCGGGTTCTGATAATGTAGAGTATACGCCTACACAAAATGGCGATTATATTGCCGTGATTTCGGATACTTTTGGTTGTGAGTATTTTACTCCTCCTTTCAATTATTACAATGACGCAAGTATTCAAGAATTACAAACAGACTGGTGGTGTTATCCAAACCCCGCCCAAGATCAGCTTGTGGTAATGTGGCCACAAAGCCTTGGTATGCATGAGCTAAAATTGAGCAATGCTGAAGGAAAGGTTATTCAAAAAATGAGCGTTCAGAATTCTCCACAACTTATTGATGTAAGCGCACTATCCAATGGCTTGTACATTCTTACTGGAGAAGGGGAGAAGGGCACGCTCAAAAAGCGCTTGGTTGTTAGGCATTAATACCTAATCGCAGTTCCGCTTGATGACGGCAATGATCTCTTCTTCGGAAAGATAATTTTTCTTTTTTCTCTTGCGATATCGTTTGGATACCTTCTTGTTTTTTTCAAAAAAAGCGACTCCATCTAATAGCTGAATGCCAAGACCTCGTTTGATGGTTTCCTTGTCAGCTTGTCTTTCTGTTTTGCGCATTTCTCTTTTGTCAAATACGTAAGCCGCAATAAAACCGAGAAGCTCCCTGTTATTCATTGAGGAGTAGTCGATGAGGTGTGCAAATTCGTGCCCAATCCAACCGACCAATGCATTGAAGCTGAGGTCCTGATAATTGATACCAGTAAGCTCTGGATTATCGTTGACAAAAATGCGGTATGATCTTTTGCTTTTTCTCTTGACAATGAAATTGGGACTGGGCTGAGCTTGCATGGTACTCACAAGAGATTTGAGTCGCAGAGATATTCTTTTGTCGTGCAATTCCGGATAATGACTAAGGGCCACATAAAAAGCAAGCGTAAGCCTCTCATCGCTGGTATTCAGGTGTTTTTTCTCACCCATGCGTTTTTCGTAGAAGGCCATAGAATCGATGTAATCACTGTAATGGAAGTGGGCCGTATCGCAATCAATATGAATTTGCTGGGCAACAATGCGATTTGAATAAACAATTCCAAGAACAAGAAATATGGCGATTAAAAGTATTCGCATACTTTAAAGATACAAATAAGCATTATCGATGGTTGCAATTTACAAAATTTTAAGCAACAATTTTTTAGTGGAGAAGATGGGGCAAAATATAATATTTTTCACTTTGGATATTTTAACATGATCTTATTCAAAATAAAGATATTTGAGGTAAATTGCATCCGATAACCAAACTCACCACATGACATACGATTTCATAATAATCGGAGGAGGATCAGCAGGATCTGTACTCACCAACCGTTTAAGTGAAGACCCTTCCAATAAGGTATTGGTTTTGGAAGCAGGTCGGCCTGACTATATATGGGATTTTAGAATACATATGCCTGCAGCACT
>JABJEE010000163.1 GCA_018665005.1 Flavobacteriales bacterium | reverse complement strand
AAGAAAGGCGCGAAATCGGATTATGCTTGGAATGATGATCAAAGAGATCGTTTGATTCAAGAATTGAAAGGAGGAGGCACGGAATCTTCAGTTAATGTTCAGAGATACAAAGGTTTAGGTGAAATGAATGCAAACCAGTTATGGGAAACGACAATGAATCCTGAAAGCAGAACTCTACGCCAAGTAACGATTGATAATGCAGCGGAATGTGATCAGATATTTTCTATGCTTATGGGGGATGATGTTCCACCTAGACGGGATTTTATTGAGCGAAATGCTAAATACGCGAAAATAGACGTTTAATTTTGTCTAAATTCTTCTATGTTTTAGGGCTGTTCATATGTTCCTCATGTTTTATTTCAAGTAATCTTTCAGACATACCCGATAGAATTGCGGTTAATCGAAATACTTATTTCGATACTTTGTATCTGCCAAAAATTGATTCTACAGAGACCTTGGTCAAACATTATGCTTATTGTCTTTTATATGATGAATATTATGAGCAGGCCAAATGGGTTTTTTACTCATTAAATAAAAATAAGATTAATGGTCCTTTTTCAAGATCTGACAAGTTTAAAAAAGACACTCTAATAAATACTGGTTCTGCCAGTCATAGTGATTACAAGGGTTCTGGTTACGATAGGGGACATCTCGCTCCAGCAGCCGACATGACTTGGTCTAAACAGGCCATGGATGAATCTTTCTTCTACAGTAACATGAGTCCTCAAACTCCTTCTTTCAATCGTGGTGTATGGAGGAAGCTAGAATCTAGGATAAGAAAATGGGTTGTGGACTATGATAGTCTATATATAACGACAGGTCCTGTATTAGATACCAATTTGACTTCCATAGGGAAAGAGGTTGCTGTACCTGATTACTTTTTTAAATCTATAATAGGGTTCAAAGATTCAGTAGTAAACGCAATTGCTTTTATATTACCTAATGAGGGGAGTAAGAAAAATCTCGAAGATTTTGTTGTATCAATTGATTCTCTTGAAACGTTTTCGGGCCTCAATTTAAATGCGAAAACCGATGCTAGACTTCAAGATAGCCTGGAGAAAACAACCTGTTTTACCTGCTGGAACTTCGATTGAATATAAAAGCTTATTGTAATTGGAAGTTAATAGGTAGACGACATCTTGCTCTTACAGCTCGACCGGCACTTTCGCCTGGAACCCATTTAGGCATTTTTTTAATTACTCTTTTCGCTTCCTTATCCAAGTCAATACTAATTCCTCTTTCAATCTTCACATTTGAAATCGAACCATTTGTTTCGACAACAAACGACAAGAAAACACGACCTTGCTCATTCATTTCAATCGAGGTTTGAGGATATTTTACATTGTCATTGATCCACTTCATCATTGCAGCTGGACCACCAGGAAAACCGGCTTCGACGTCTGGAAAATCTACAATTGGTGCAACTACTTCTTCTACGACTTCAACAGGTGGAGGCGGGGCAGGAGGTGTAACTGCGGGAGGGGGTTCTTCTTCAATGTTTTCTTTGATTATTACCTCTTCAGGGGGCTCTGGAGTAATTTGAATTTCCACTTCCTCCGGCGGTGGTGGCGGTGGTGGCTCATCTTCTTCGGTTGCTTCTTTTTGAATATCAACATCTTTTGCCGCATGTTCGTTCTCGTCTTCCTCAAGATTGACTTGCCCAAACGTAAAAACAGCAAGTGTCAACGCGGCCACGTAGCTAAGACCAATAATCGTCATGCTTGACTTTACTTTGTCACCATCGACTTCTGAATTCTTCTTTACTTCCATGCTATAAATTTATAAAGATCAATCAATAAATATGCCATAAATCAGATTAAATTGGAATAATCCTCTGAGCTTAATAGATTTTCAATTTCGGAAACATCTTTAATTTCTATCTTAATCATCCATCCTTCTCCATATGGGTCAGAATTGACAAGTTCTGGTGAAGATTCAATATTTTCATTGACCTCGATAATGCTTCCTCCAATTGGCATGAATAAATCTGAAACTGTTTTTACTGCTTCAACAGATCCAAAAACTTCTTCGGCATCTAATTCTTCGTCTAAGGTTTCAATTTCAACAAAAACGATATCTCCCAATTCAGATTGAGCAAAATCAGTCACACCTATGGTAGCGACATTATCTTCTATTTTGACCCATTCATGGTCTTTCGTGTATTTTAAGTTTTCAGGAATATTCATATCAACATTATTATTTGAAAGAGTCAAATTTAATTAATTTGTTTTAGCTAAAATTAAAATGTGAATAAACAATAATAATTTTTTAAGACTATTTTTGTAATTATGACCGGAGAACAACTAAAAGAACTCAATAAAAGGGTTGAGGAAATTCATGTTTTTTTGAAGATTGAAGAAAAAAAAATGGAGCTAAAGGAGCATGAACTTAAAACTCATGACCCTGACTTCTGGAATGATCCAAAAAAAGCAGAGGATCACATGAAATTAATTCGTGGGATAAAATTTTGGGTATCGGGTTTTGATTCAATAAAAGAAAAACTGGGTGACCTCGAAGTTTTATATGACTTCGTTAAAGAAGGACTTTCACCGCAAGATGAATTGGATTCAAGTTATTCGAATTTGATCGAATCGGTTGAAGATTTGGAATTGCGTAATATGTTATCTCGTGAAGAAGATAAATTGAATGCAGTAATACAAGTTACAGCAGGAGCTGGAGGTACCGAGTCGTGTGATTGGGCATCAATGCTAATGAGGATGTATATGATGTGGGCTGAAAAAAATGGATTCAAAGTAAAAGAACTCAACTATCAATCTGGTGATGTTGCCGGAATAAAAACAGTTTCTCTTGAAATTGAAGGAGATTATGCATTTGGTTATTTGAAGGGAGAAAATGGTGTACACAGATTGGTTCGTATTTCGCCATTTGATTCAAATGCAAAAAGACATACGTCCTTTGCATCCGTTTATGTGTATCCTTTAGTTGAAGATAGCATAGAAATAGAAGTTAACCCGGCTGATGTAACTTGGGAAACGTTCCGTGCTGGAGGTGCGGGAGGACAAAATGTAAATAAAGTTGAAACTGCCGTTAGGCTCCGTCATGCTTCTTCAGGAATCATCGTTGAGAATTCAGAGTCAAGGAGTCAGCTTGCAAATAAAGAAAAGGCAATGCAGCTTCTAAAGTCTCAATTATATGAAATTGAGCTTCGTGCAAGAATGGAAAAACAAAATCAGATAGAATCTGAAAAGAAAAAGATTGAATGGGGTTCCCAAATAAGGAATTATGTACTTCATCCGTACAAGCTTGTAAAAGATGTAAGAACAAATGTTGAAAGTGCAGATACAGAAGGAGTTTTAAATGGTGATTTGGAAAAATTCATTAAGGCGTTTTTAATGGTATATGGGTCCTAGTTTAATGAAGTGATATTTGTTTCTTTTCGAAGCAACTTAAGTGTGCATTTTTCGTCTATTTTTTGTTGCACGTAAAAGTTAGATGTTTTAGCTTTGTAAGTAACATCATTAAACACATAGTAGTTATGTCTTCATCATTCAAATTCCCCAAAATAAAAGGTGTTTTTTTATACGCTTTATTATGTTTTAGTTATAATCATATTTCTGCACAGCAAAATGTGAGTATTTCCGATAATCAATCCGTACCCGATCCTTCAAGTGTTCTTGATGTGTCCTCAACAACCAAAGGACTCTTAATACCCAGAATGACTTCAGTTCAAAGATTAGCCATATCTAATCCAACAAATGCCTTAATGGTTTTTGATACGGATTCTTCATGTATACTATTTTATCAATCAGCAATTAGTGATTGGTACTCCATGTGTGATTATACTCAAGGACCTGTGGGTCCTCAAGGTGATCCGGGAACTTACGTAAATTCTGCTTCAGTAGATTCTAATGGTGATCTTATTGTCACGCTGTCAGACGGTACAACTATAAATGCTGGGTATGTTGTTGGTGCAACCGGTCCACAAGGACTTCCTGGAATAGACGGGAGCCCCGGGCTTGACGGAGATCAAGGTCCAGTAGGAGATCAAGGTCCAATAGGAGATCAAGGAGCAGTAGGCGATCAAGGTCCAATAGGAAATCAAGGCCCAGTAGGAGATCAAGGAGCTGTGGGAGACCAGGGTCCAATAGGAAATCAAGGAGCAGTTGGTGATCAAGGTCCAGTAGGAAATCAAGGAGCTGTGGGAGACCAGGGTCCAATAGGAAATCAAGGAGCAGTTGGTGATCAAGGTCCTGTTGGTGACCAAGGAGCACAAGGAGCTGTGGGAGACCAGGGTCCAATAGGAGATCAAGGAGCACAAGGAGCAGTTGGTGATCAAGGCCCTGTTGGTGACCAAGGAGCACAAGGAGCTGTT
>JABJEE010000162.1 GCA_018665005.1 Flavobacteriales bacterium | reverse complement strand
GGGCCATTCACCATGAAAGACGGCGAAGATTTTTATTTTATTTCAATGACAAATTATTCCGACCCTTCAAATGTAGAGGCGGGTAATTCTGAGACAATTTGTGAGGAATCATCAAAGCAACTTAATGCTTCAGCAGATGTTTCATCTATGGTTTTATTTAGTGAAGATTTTGAATCATCATTTAGATTTAATGTTAGGAATAATGGGGATAATTCGGGAAACAATACTTATGAAACATGGTATTGGACAACGGGGGCTTATTCAAACGGTACAGGCTATGCAAGAGTAAATAGTGATGAATATGGATTACAAGATATGGATGAATCATTAATTACTCCAGAATTTGACGGATCTAATATGTCTGTGATTACATTAGAATTTGATCATAATCTACCCATATTTAGTGCAGAAAAAGCGGATGTGGACGTTTGGAATGGGTCTACATGGGTCAATGTTGCATCATATACAACCGAGCAAGGAGATAATACTACACCAGCACCAGCCAATGTTGTTTTGGATATTTCAGCACATAAAAATGCAAGAATGAAAGTACGGTTTCGTTACTATGATGCAAACTATGATTATTGGTGGATCATTGATAACATTTCTATTACGGGGACACCAAGTACCAATTACTTATGGAACAATGCTTCAAGTTTAACGAATGCGAGTATCAGTAATCCTGTTGCTAATCCAGAATCGAACACAACTTATTCTTTAACTGTAGAAGCAAATGGGTGCGAAGCTACTGATCAAATCACCATTTCTGTCCAAGCTAAACCAACCATTACATCTGCTCCACTTACAGGAGCAAATTCCTGTGGACTGATTGCGTACAATGTTTCAACTGATGCAAATGACTCAGAGGGGACATGGAACAATACTGGTGTAGGTGGTTTCGAAGCTTCTAATGACGCTTCGACTTTGTACACTTCAAATACCTTCAATGATGATGTGACGCTTACTTGGAATCAAGAGGTAGGGGCTTGTAGTGGTTCTGCTGCAGAAATTGTAGTACAATTCAATCAACCAATAGAATCTTATGAGGATTTAGATAATAATTCATGGATTTGGGGAGGATTATCTAATACGGAGTGGGGCACAGCTGAAAATTGGTACAAATGGGACGGATTTAAATGGCTTAGGCAAACAACATCATCTCCAGATATCTCGTCTAACTTATATATTTTATCTCATTTAAATCCTGATGTATGCGTAAGTACGGCTAATTTTACTCAGGCCAACAATACTGTAATTAATGATTTAACTGTGAGTATGGATGGAATATTGAATATTTCAAACAATTTGACTTTAAAGGGCGATCTTACGAATTCAGGGGCCATTTCAGGGGGTGTTTTGGTATTGGATGGTGATTTAGATCAGAAAATTGAAGGAGCATCTTCAACCATAGAAAACATAACAATTGATAAGTCTTTTGGGGATGTAATAATAAATACGCCATTGACTATTACTAATTGTTTGAAAATGGTCGACGGTAATATTTTAAATGGATCCAACCTTTTGACCATTGGCACATCAAGTTCTAATGATGGTGTCATTCAACACGTTTCAGGAATGATCTCAGGTTCATTAAGGAGGTTTTATCCGAATATGGCAAGTTCGAAATTTTTCCCTGTTGGTAACGGGAATGTGATTAGGGATTTCACCGTTGATTTTATTGATTCACCTGGCATGGATCAATATTTAACAGCTTCTTATGTGACGGGAATCCCTCAAGTTGAGGGATCGAATCTATATAATGGCTTACCCCTTGTAACAGCCGACAACCAATTAATACAGAACTACAGTGAGGAGGGGTATTGGCAAATTAATCCAACTGATAACAATTATGATTCACCGATTAATACTATTCCATTTGAAATTTCTTTGCACATGAATAATATTTCAAATGCAATTGCCTTTACCTCTGAAAATGAATACACCAACGTTCGAATAATCAAAAGTGCAGGGTCAAATGATCCAAATATTCATCACAACTCCTGGAGCTCTTTAACTCATATTCATGCTGTTGGTTCTAATGATAGCTTCTATTTGAAAGGATCCACATCAGGATTTAGTTTTTTTAATGGAGGTAAAAGCAATGGTGAAGGATTGCCTGTTGAGCTGATCTCTTTTAGCGGTCTTTGCAATGGGGAAGACATTGAATTAAATTGGAAAACAGCTTCAGAATATAATAGCTCTCATTTCATTTTGGAACATTCAAGAGATGGCTTTTATTGGTCAGAGATTGATATACAAGAATCAGCGGGTATGAGTACCGAATTAAGAGATTATAATTTTATTCATGAGGGAGTTGTTTCTTCAAGCAATTATTATCGTCTCTTGCAAGTGGATATTGATGGAACAATTAAGAAATACAACCCTATCGTCGTTTCTTGTACGGAAAGTACGACGGGGCAAATGACGGTATATCCAAACCCAAGCTCTGGTTCATTTCAAATCATCATCAAAAACTTTACTGAACTGGGTAGTGCCGAGCTGATGCTTGTAAGCGCAACGGGTGCTAAAATATGGGATAAGTCTATTGAAATTGGAAATGGCATAAATACCTTCCTCGTATCCGATGAGCTAGAAGCTGGAGTGTATTACCTGATTTTGATCGATAAAAATTTCAGAAAGCAAGTGGTGAAACAGGTCATAAAATAGCTCCATTCTTTTTTTCTTTAAAGCAGTTGAGGATTTCAAGTCAAGTCAAGTCAAGTCATCTCATTTTTCTTAACTTTATCAAAAAAAGATTATGCTTGCTCCGTTTAACCTTCAGAAGTGGATTGATGAAAATAGAGATGTTCTAAAACCGCCAATCGGTAATAAGAATTTATACATTGAGGCGGGAGATTTTATCGTAATGGTTGTTGGAGGCCCTAACGCTAGAAAGGATTATCATTACAACGAAAGTGAGGAGCTTTTTTATCAGATAGAGGGTGATATCACGGTAAAGGTTCAAGAAGATGGTGTGTCCAGGGATATTGTCATAAAAGAAGGAGAAATATTTCTATTGCCTGCAAACATTCCCCATTCACCTATTAGAGGAGAAAACACCGTTGGTTTGGTAATTGAAAAAGTAAGGAGTGGTACTGAGTTAATTGATGGGTTGATGTGGTATTGCGATGATTGTAATCATTTGTTACATGAATATAAGTTCCCTTTGCAAAACATTGAGAGAGATTTCTTATCTCGTTTCAAAGAGTTTTATAGTTCTATGGATAAAAGAACATGTAAAAACTGTAGTAAAGTAATGGAGGTCGATTCTAGATTCGTAGATTAGTTGGAATAAAATTTCCAATCAAAATCTGAATTATTAAAATCTGTTTGTCTTAGCTTAAGCTCATTATTCTTTAGCATAATTATTTCATAACTCTCACCAAGCAGCATTCCGTCTTCTAAAAGTGAAATTGACGCTTGAGATTCTGTGAATTCCCAGGTGCCATGTGACGTAGTAGATTGAAGTTGTCCAAGATTAGGTGTTATGATAGACTTTGAATACGTTCCATCTTTTTCAATCGACAAATTCATTTCGTATGTGGCATCATAAAGATCCGTTCCGTCTTTCGTATAGCTTTCCAATACCCAATCATTTGTTATTCTGGCTTTTCTCGTAAGTAATGAGAAATTAGGGCCTTCACTGTATTTGTTACAAGAAGAAAGAGCAAAGGTTGCTAATAACGATAAAAGGGCAAGATATTTCATACGTAAGTTTTATCAAATGTACTATAAAATTTGTTTTCTAACAAGCGCAAGTATGATGCTAAATAGGTCAAAATCGATTTATTTTTATTATGATTTTATGTTCTTGGAGGGATGCCTTTTACCGATTGAAAAACTAGAATTTACTGTCGAGGTTTCTCGTAGAATGATTAATTTTGGAAAAAAAACATGAGATACATAGCCATATTTGCCTTTCTTATTTTTTCTTGCTCTAATGATGCTTCAAATTTAGCCTCATCAGAAAGTAAGACCGCTAAAAATTCAACAGTTGAATCTAAAGAACCAGATATGAAATTCTCTGCTAACGTTGAAGGAATGATTTGTAAGATGGGTTGTGTAGCTTCAATTAGAAAAGAATTAAGCGCTTTAAATGGTGTTGGTTCTGTCAAAGTTGATTTTATAGAAGATGAACCTATTCAGCTTGTTGAGGTCTCTTACAATAAAACCCAATCTAATGAAACATTGATTACAAAAACTATAGAATCAATTAATAACAAACAGTTTCAGGTATCAGCAGTGCAAACAGAAAAACTATAGTTTAGTCAAATGAAATTATTTCATAAGGAATTTGGTTCAGGTAAACCTCTTGTAATTCTTCATGGTCTCTTCGGGTTTTCAGACAATTGGCAGTCTCATGCCAAATCCCTTTCTTCTTATTACAGAGTTATTCTTTTTGACTTAAGAAATCATGGAAGATCGCCATGGGACGATAATCATGCCTATGAAGACATGGCGCTTGATGTTGCTGAGTCTTTAGATCAACTTTCAGTTGATAAAGCATGCTTTATTGGACATTCAATGGGCGGAAAAGTGTTAATGCATTTGGGACTTAATCATGGTTCCTATATCGATAAGATGATTGTTGTCGATATGGGCACTAAATCCTACCCAATGCATCACCAGGATGTCATTCATGCAATTCAATCGGTTAATATTGAAAGTGTAACCGCTAGAAGTCAAGTGAATGAGATGTTAAAACCCATTTTAGCGAGTGAGGGACTTAGGCAATTTTTGCTTAAAAATCTTTACTGGAAGGAAAAGGGAGTTTTGGCATGGAGAATGAATGTCAAAACACTTGTTAAAAATATGGAAGAGGTTCTTTCAGCACTACCTGATGGCGAAATTCTAAATGAATCCTTATTTATTCGTGGGGGCTTGTCTAATTATATTTTAGACGATGATGTAGACTTGATACAAAATCAATTCCCAAACTCTGAATTACTGACCATTGATGGTGCAGGTCATTGGGTTCATGCAGAAGCCAGTGAAGCATTTATAGAGGCCACTTTGTCTTTTTTATTAAGATAAAAAAAGCCGCTCAGTACTGAGCGGCTTAATATATTAATGTTGTTTAGAATTACTTCTTCACAACTACTTTTGCGATTTGCGATGTCATTCCATCATTCACTTTTACATAGTAAACTCCGCTAGACAATCCATCAGTTGAAACAGAGTGTTGAGCTCCATTAACCGTTGATGTCATCACTTCTTTTCCTGTTACATTCAATATGCTCACTGAGCCATTGAAGTTTTCAGTAAACGTAACGTTGATTACATCAATTGCTGGATTTGGATAAACATTAAATATATTATTTTCGGTTTCTTCTATACCTGCAGATCCTGAAAGAACACGGATAGCTAATGCATTACCATTAGAATACGATAATCCATCAGTAACCAAGTGAATCATTGAAGCATACCATGGTTGAGTCACAGTCTGGTCGTCTAATACACGAACCGCTTGGTCTTCGATATAATAACAATTAGCTGCAAAGAAGTATGCACTAGGGGCTAAAGTAACTGGTGCATCAAAAAAGATATTAGCGTACCCATTAGCAATGTCATCTGCTGTTAGTGCGTAAATACCACTTTCAGCATAATTACCATTAATGCCAGTAACTGCTCCGATACCGTCTGCAAGGAAGACAGCCGTGTCAATAATTGAAATCGTCAATTCAGCACCTTCAGCTGAATTATTTGCCAATGCAATTTGAATTCCATTTACTTGGTTTTCAGTTTCTCTCATGTGGTACATAGCAGCAAGAACTGTATTTGAAAGCTCACTTGTAAATGAGTTAGAACCTAAAGAGCCTAAAGAAAGAATAGAGGCAGGTTGAACATCAATTCCATCTTGAGAATAGACATCAGTAGTTACTTCAAAATTTCTTTCTAATGAGTTATTGCCATAATTATCTCCTCCAACAACTTCTTCTGTAGAAGAAACTGTATATGTTCCTTCGTAAAGTCCAACTGCAAGAGTAGGAGTTTCGATATTTGAAACCACAATCTCATCAGTCGATAATACGTCGCCAACAGCATAATTGTAGGAAATAGATCCG
>JABJEE010000161.1 GCA_018665005.1 Flavobacteriales bacterium | reverse complement strand
GGAATAGAGTCATTTAAGGCAGCTTTTAGTAAAAAAAGCTCAACTTCATCTCTTTTTGGATCTGTAACACAAAGGTTGAAGGTGTCTTTAACTCCGTAATTTTTGGGGCTAACGTCTCTTCCGCCGGAAAGAATTAAACCAGATACCGTTTCAAAGTTGTTTTTCCATTGTGATTTTTTGATTTTTAAAAAGTCAATCACTATGATTGTGCTATCTACTGAATGGACATAATCAATAATGTTTTGATTTGTTGTTGCCGAAGCAATTTTTTTTTGACTACAGACATAATTGACTGAGCCAATAAGGAATATAAGGGCTATGAGTTTTGTCATTCCTGATCGTATTTTTGACGTTGAGTAATAGATCTACCCAAAGACATTTCATCTGCATAATGCAGTTCTGCTCCGACTGTTACCCCTCGTGATAAAGTGGTGAAAATAGATGAAAAGTCTTTAAGTTTTTTAAAGAGATAAAAATTTGTTGTATCTCCTTCCATTGTTGGGCTTAGAGCAAAAATAACTTCAGAAACTTGTCCCGAGCTGACCTTGTTGATTAAGGATTGAATATTGAGTTCATTAGGACCAATACCGTCCATAGGAGAGATAACCCCTCCCAAAACATGATATTTCCCTTTAAAAGCACCTGTGGATTCTACTGCAATAATATCACGTATGTCTTCAACGACGCAAATTAGCTCCGAACTTCTGTTTGGATTCAAACAAATGTCACAAGTCGAATGATCTGAAATATTACCACATTCAGTACAGTTAAATACATTAAGTTTTAAATCAATTATGGAATTGGCGAAATCATGAATTTCCTGCTCATTTCTTTGCAAAAGATTCAGCGCTAATCTCAATGCTGATCTTTTACCTATGCCGGGAAGACTGGAGAGCTGTTCAACAGCATTATCCAATATTTTTGATGGAGTTTGCACCATTAAAAGTAATCATTTTCATTGTTTCAATGATAAATATTGAATGGTTTAAGTGTCAATGCTTAACTTTGATTTGAAATGCCTCAAAAAGAAATAAACATACAAAACAAAAAAGCTCGATTTGATTATCATTTGATAGAGAAGTATACTGCTGGTATTCAGCTTAAAGGAACTGAAATCAAGAGCATACGAAATGGTAAAGCGAGTATCATGGAGGCATACGGTGTTATGGAAAGAGGTGAGGTATATATCCGAAACATGTACATCTCTGAATATGAAAAAGGAAGCTATAACAACCATAAACCGCGTAATGATCGTAAATTACTGTTGAATTCGAAAGAAATTATCAAGATTGAAAAATTTTTAAAAACCAAAGGAAATACACTGGTTCCGGTCAAGCTGTTTTTATCCGAAAAAGGGTGGTTGAAAATGCTAATCGCTTGTGCAACTGGAAAGAAAACGCACGATAAAAGACATGATTTAAAACTGAAAGATGATAAGCGGGAAATGGATCGCGCCATGAAAAGAAACTAATTAGTGATCATATATATTTTAATGATAAAAAAAAGAGTAGTCAATTTGACTACTCTTTTTTTTGCTAAACTATTAACTATCTCTGAATGAGAAGTCTTTTGTTAATTGTTCCAAAAGATCCGGAGACCTGAACAATATAGAGTCCCGATACGAGGTTTGAATTACTCCATGAAATTTCATGCGAGCCTGCGGCAAGGTGACCAGCGTAGATTGTTTCAACTTTTTTACCTAAAGGTGTCATAAGTTGAATGATAGTTTGGTCAGGAGAATTGTTTTGAATCAAAATGGTTCCTTTACTCTTTGCAGGATTAGGAAAAATAGTAACGTCAAAATGATTTTGAAGTTCCTCTATTCCTGTCATATCACATACGAAATCTTCACATACTGTGTCACATAAAAATCCTTGCGCGTCATAAGCATACATGCACATTGTTTCAATACTATTCGGCGAAATATATAAGGATATTATATCTCCTGTAAAAACGATGTCACCAATAAACCACTCATAGCTTGAAGCTCCATATCCATAAAATGTATATGTACATGAGCTATCTACTGAGAATTGGTATCCTGCCTGACAAGGTGTGTTTCCACCACACCCTTGTATTGTCAAGTATTCAGAGATAGAATCACAAAGAATGCCATTAGAATCATAGCCCATCAATATTACATAATACATTCCATCATTCGAATAGGTATTACTAACATTCTGACCAGATCCAGTATTGCCATCCCCAAAATCCCAGGTATAGGTATAGGCGCCTGTCGCAGTGAAATAGTATTCACATGGTGATTGCCCCATGGTGTAGGTAAAATAGGTTTGACAACCCCCTCCAGTATTGTTACATCCACTGACATATACATTTTGACAAACTGTGTCGCATATCATTCCGTTTTGATCATAAGCGTACATACAAACATTGTATGTGCCATTATTGGAATACGTATGGTAATCATATTGACCTTGTCCCGAGGTTCCATCACCAAAGCTCCATGTGTAAGAACTTGCTCCTGATCCATAAAATTCAACAATACAGTTACTATCTGCAAAATTAAAACTGGCTTGGCAATTGGTACTGCCTCCACATCCTGTCACTG
>JABJEE010000017.1 GCA_018665005.1 Flavobacteriales bacterium | reverse complement strand
TCTAGCTCGTCCTCATCAAGTCTTTGAGATGCCGTTTTTTTTATGTCTTGAAAAGCATCCACTCTAGCCTTTTGCTTCGTTCCTCTTGCTTTTGGCTGGCGACGTATCCAATCCAACTCTTTTCTAAAAGAATTTCTGGCCTTTTCAATCGTGGAGTGTAATTGCTCCTGGCGTTCTGCCTTTTTTTCCAAATAATAGGAGAAATTCCCTTTATATTTATATAAAATTTCATCAGCCAATTCAAAAATAGTATCGCAAACTACCTCCAAAAAATACCGATCATGGGTAACCATTAGAATCGTCGACTTTGAGGTTGATAAATAAGACTCTAACCACTCAATCATATCTAGGTCAAGGTGATTGGTTGGCTCATCTAAAAATAAAAAATCAGCTTCAGAAAGCAGTACCTTAATTAAAGCCACACGCTTTTTTTGACCACCCGAAAGATTGTTAATCAGCTGAGAGTCATCTTTAAGCTTAAAAACGGACAATAATTGATTAACCTTGGCCTCTAAGTCCCATGCGTCGAGCTCTGTTAACTCTTGAAAGAGGTTGCTCAGCTTTTCCTCATCTCCGGATTCAATTGCTTTGTTGTAATCCTTGATTAGTCTCAACTTTGGAGATTCATGATCATAGATTACCTCATCTATGGTTTTGTTTAATGGTAGATTCTCTGACTGCTCCATGAAAGCAACTTGAATATCCTTTCTAAAAACTATTTTACCGCTATCGTATTGTTCCCTATCCATAAGACAATTTAGAAGCGTAGTTTTACCTGAACCATTTTTTGCAACAATAGCAACTTTCTGACCCTGATCAATACCAAAAGTGACATCAGAGAACAGAATTCGTTCTCCGAATGATTTCGTTAAGTTTTCTACTGATAAGAAATTCATATTCGTATTGAATTTTATGCGAAGTTATAAGAATACTTCTTTCTTCTCGATAGATCATCCAATGAAGACTAAAATTTATAAAATATCCTTACTTTAGGCATATTGAAATATTCATAAAAGTTTTAATTTAAAAAGATGAAGAAATTTATAGCCCTCGTATTTTTATTACTGACAAATTTCCTTTTACAGGCACAAGCTCCCGAAGGAGTCAACTACCAAGCGGTAATCCGAGATAACCTTGGAAGCCCTATTGAGAACACGATAGTTGGGGTTAAGATTGCCATATACCAAAATGCAACTTCAGGTAATCTGGTATTCGAAGAATCATTTACGCCAAATACCAATGCATTTGGACTGGTCAATTTTATTATTGGACAAGGGAATTTAATAAGTGGTGATTTTTCTTTAATTGACTGGTCATCTGGACCATACTTCTTAGAAATATCAGCAGACATCGATGGGGGCGTTAATTACGAAAACATAGGGTCTCAAGAGCTCATGAGTGTACCTTATGCACTTTATGCAAAGACAGCAGGAAATGGCCCACAAGGAGAGCAAGGAAGTCCAGGAAATGACGGAGCTGATGGAGCTCAAGGGATCCAAGGTGAACAAGGTCCTCAAGGTATTCAAGGAGATCCTGGCCCCACTGGTGCTGATGGAGTCCAAGGAATCCAAGGAGATCAAGGAATTCAAGGTGAACAAGGCCCTCAAGGTGCACAAGGAGACCCAGGACCCACTGGTGCTAATGGAGCGCAAGGAATTCAAGGTGAACAAGGGACTCAAGGAATTCAAGGAGACTCGGGTGATGATGGGGCGCAAGGAATCCAAGGGGATCAAGGAATTCAAGGTGAACAAGGCCCTCAAGGAATTCAAGGAGACTCGGGTGATGATGGGGCGCAAGGAATCCAAGGGGATCAAGGAATTCAAGGTGAACAAGGAATTCAAGGTGTTACTGGAAATGACGGCTTACTCCCCGATGGCACATCAATTGGGAATACTACTTTTTGGAACGGATCAGAATGGGTTGTAAATGACGGGAATCTATTCAATGACGGTGGAAATGTTGGTGTTGGAACCGTAACACCCTCAGCTAAGCTTGAAGTTTCTGGAGACATTGCAATAAATTCACCATTCAAATACAAAATTAAAGATGCTATAGATGGCGACAACTTCCTCATGTATGAGCCAACAGTAGATGGCTTGAGACTGAATGGCTATGACGCTGTGTTCATAACTACAACGGATGCTACTAATGCAACGGCAGGACAAGACCTGGTGGTAAGAAACGGACGTGTGGGCATCAATACAAACACACCTTCTCAGGGCCTTTTACATGTAAATGGCTACTATTCAGATCCTTTTGGAAATTACACATTTTATGCAACCGGACCGAATACGGGCACAGGTGCTGCAACGAATTTGAACACCAGTATCTTTGCAACACATCGTATTGTAGCAGGAGAATTTAATGCCATTTCCGATTCAAGAATTAAAAATATTGATGGACTTTCAAATTCAGAGAATGACCTTGCAACTTTAAATAAAATAGAAGTCACGGACTATCACATGATTGACCCTTCACATGGAGAAAAACCAATCAAGAAAGCTATTGCGCAGCAGCTAGAAGGAATTTACCCTCAAGCGGTTTCTAAATCAACAAACTCCATTCCAGACATATATCAATTGGCAGAATGTAACTCAGGTACGATTCATATTAAAAATGATCTTAGTTCCGGTGAACGAATTCGTTTGATTTTTGAAAATAAAGAAGAAATAGCAACTGTTGTTTCGGCTACCTCGAAGAATATTACAACAGACCTTTCTGTCTCTGGAAAAGTCTTTGTTTATGGTAGAGAGGTGGACGACTTTAGAACGGTTGATTATCAAGCGATATCTATGCTCAATGTTTCTGCAACACAAGAGTTATTGAAAAGAATCAAAGCCTTAGAAAACGAGAACAAAAAGCTCAAAGAGACCAACACCGAACTCATGGGTCTTAAAAGTAAGATTGAAACACTAGAAAAAAGTGTATCCCTTTTATTGGAGGAAAAAAACACAGTAAAGGTCAAGCATTAATTAAAAAAAATCAAACATCAATCTGGATCTTAGTGTATACTTTACATAAAAGAATATCTTTGCCCCTTTTAAAATGAAATAAAGGCAAAGATGAACAAGTATTTCAACCTTTTCGACTTAAAGCAGAAAGTCAATTATAAAACAGAAGTGTTGTCAGGATTAACAGTGGCAATGGCATTGGTTCCTGAGGCCGTTGCATTTGCATTAATCGCAGGACTATCTCCTTTAACTGGTCTATATGCTGCCTTTATAATGGGTATTATTACTGCCATTTTTGGTGGACGTCCAGGTATGATTTCTGGAGCTACTGGGGCAATAGCGGTTGTGTTTTTTGGCTTAGTAACCAGTCTAAAACAAATTAATCCAGCCATAACGGTTGATGAGATCACACAATATGTATTTGCCACCGTAATACTAGCAGGAGTTTTGCAAATTATTGCAGGTTTATTGAAGCTCGGGAAATTAATGCGATTGGTTCCTCAACCCGTAATATTTGGGTTTGTAAACGGCCTGGCCATTATTATCTTTACCTCTCAGCTCAGTCAATTTACAACGGATTCAACAGACCCCAACGCACCATGGATGCAAGGCCAACAGCTTTATTCATTTTTAGGTCTCGTTGTTTTTGCGATGTTGATCATTTGGCTTTTACCCAAGCTTACCAAAATGGTTCCTGCTGCTCTAACCGCAATATTGGCTGTTTTTGGATTGGTGTATTTTTTAGATATCCCAACGACCACAGTCGGTGATATCGCATCAATCGAAGGTGGATTCCCTCCTTTAAATATCCCCAATATACCTATGGACTGGGAAACATTGAAGCTCATTTTTCCATACGCTTCAATAGTTGCAGGTGTGGGACTCATAGAAAGCTTACTTACCCTTAATATTATTGATGAAATCACTCAAACTAGAGGCAGAGGAAATAAAGAAGCTGTCGCGCAAGGAGCTGCCAACATTCTTTCTGGATTGCTCTCAGGAATGGGTGGTTGTGCAATGATTGGACAGAGTCTAATCAATATATCTTCTGGTGCTAGAGCAAGATTATCTGGAATAGTTGCTGCAATTATGCTTCTTATATTTATTATGTTCGGATCTAGCTTAATAGAAAGACTTCCGATGGCGGCATTAACGGGGCTTATGATTATGGTAGCCATTGGGACTTTTGAATGGGCCAGTTTTAAGACATTCAATCGCATGCCTAAATCTGATGTTTTTG
>JABJEE010000160.1 GCA_018665005.1 Flavobacteriales bacterium | reverse complement strand
TAACAATGTGTGAGCTGTTCCATTTGGTCTAAACACTCCTACATTTCCAGATTCTCGGCCTTCTGCAATTACTTTCCAGCTTCCGGCTTGCAGCTCTGACTGCATCATTCTTATCCACTTAGCTGGAGAAATTAATATCCCCGAGTCTTTGGAGCCAACCTCAGACATTACAGTTCTGTCCTTGGACATTTTCTCGATGAGTTCACATTTGATATCATGAGGAATTATAATTGACCCATCAGAAATCTCAGCCAGATCTAAATCATATTGATTTAACACTTTAATGTATTCATCAAATTTACCTCGAGCATAAAATGCTTCAAACAAAGTCCCTCCAAAATACGGACGTATGCCGGCTTGTTTGTATAATTCGATCTTCTTTTCAAGGTTTTGAGTGACATAGGATGTACCGAATCCAAATTTTATAATATCCGTTAAATGACCGGATGATTCAATAAAATCTTCTGTTTCTCTAATACTTAAACCCTTGTCCATCATCATCGTAACGCCTTGTTTACGAGGCTTTTCAGACCGCTTAGGGATGTAGGATAATTTAAAATTCATTTTTGTAATTAATCTTGTGATATATCTAAAAAATCTTGATCATCCAATAGGTTTGGATTGATTTCAAAAATTGATTTGGCCTTAGTGCCATTTTCTTGAATGCATTTTGAGAACAATTGTAATGCTTCCGCTTTTTGACCGAGAAGCCAGAAAAGATTAACCTCAAGAATGGAGGAGATTTTATTTGACTGATGTTCATCCATGAATTCTTTTAACACTGAAAAAGCATTTTGAGGAGAGGTTTCGGTTAGTAATTCAATGTAATCCGATAAACATTCCTCATCATTGGGATTGATTTCAAGTGATTTTTTATAAAGCTCAACTGCTCGATCATTTTCATCTATTTTTTCAAATGCTCCAGCCAAAACATGCATTATTCCCGCATTGTTTGGGTCAAACTCTAGTGCTTTCTCTATTAAGATGATGGCTTCATTCGTATTGCCTTCAAGGTCTTCAATAATCCCAAGACCCAGCCAAGCCTCTGAAAACATAGGTGCAAGCTCTAGACTTCTTTTATAATGGTGTTTTGATAGCTCTAATTCATTAAGCTGCTCATAACACTCTCCAATGTAGCAATACGCTGTCGCGTCATCACCGTCAATTCTCATACACTCATTGAAGTGTTCAATTGCCTTGTAAAATTTCTCTTTTGACAAATAAGCATTGGCAAGGTTAAAATGCGCTGGCCCAAAATTTGAATTGATTAAAATAGAATAATCGTAGGCCCAAATTGCTTTTTCAAAATTTTCTATTTTACTGTATGCGTTTCCTAAATTATACCATGCCGTAAATGAATATGGATTCTCATCGATGAATTGAGTGTAGCATTCAATAGCTAAATTGTAGTCTCCCAATTGATCGTAACAAAAAGCGATCTCGTATAAGGCACCTTCATTTTCAGAATTAACCGTTAAGGCCGTTTTTAAAATACCGATGGCTTCGTTGAAATTGCCTAAATTTTGATATTCCATTGCAATGTCAAGATAGATATCATCTATATCTTCATCTCCTGATGCTTCAATCGCTAAATTGTAATTCTTAATTGCATTTTTGGCATCTCGTAACTGACTAAACAGAGAGGCTTTTGTTAAAAAATATTCAAAGGAAAGCATTCCGAAATTCTCAATACTGTCTGTAATTGCGAGTGCCTCATTCAATTTTCCTAAACCTCCCAACGCCTGAGCCTTCCGAAGGTGAAAAATATGATTGTATGAAAAGTTGGTCAACGCAAAATCAGCAGCGACTTTCGCTTTGGAGAAATTCCCGTTAATTAGATAATGGTCCACTATGGCCTCTATCCGATCACTATCCATAAATCCAATTTGAACCCCTTTAAGATATGATTCGAATTGTTCAAGATCTTCTTTTAAGAATTTCTCACCATTATCATCATCTTCGTTGTCAAACATATCGTGTTTTTCTTAAAGTTAATTTTATTTCATTTCGATAAGTAGCAAGATTAAAAAATATTATCAACATACAGTGTGTTTATTAACTTGATTACTTAAGTGAAAAATGTTTTTCAGCTTCTTTAGACACATAATTACCAATTGCTAATGATGCCGTCGCAGCTGGAGATGGAGCGTTTAAAACATGAATGGAATTGCCATGATACTCTATTCGGAAATCATCTCTGGTATCACCATCTTGTGAAAGAAGCAAAGCCCTTACTCCTGCTCTACCCGGATGAATATCCGTGTCATCTAATGACGGTATCATCCTTTGCAAGGTCTTTAGAAACAAGCGCTTTGAAAACGCCCTGCGATATTCATTAATTCCAAAAGACATATTGTTGAAAAATAATTTCCAAGT
>JABJEE010000159.1 GCA_018665005.1 Flavobacteriales bacterium | reverse complement strand
CCCAAGTGCAGGATGTGCTGACTTGCTCGTCAGTTTTGATTATTCATCAAGTGAAAACGGAGACGAATTTTCATTAAGTTTTGGAGATGGTTCTGCGGTCCAAACCAGCAATGATTTAAATGAATTATTTACGAATACGTACAGTGGGTCAAATGCAGAAACCTTTACGGCCCAACTGATAGTGTCTCAGGGAGAGAATTGTGAGGACATTACAACGGTTGAAATAACAATGAATATTTGTGGATGCACGGAAGAGACGGCTCTAAACTACAATCCATTAGCAACACAAGATGATGGAACCTGCTTGTATCCAGAACCGATTGTTTCTGCACCAAATGTTTTCACACCAAATGGAGATGTTGATGATGTTAACGAAGAGTTTTTTCTTACTACAGAAAATTTGTCAGAGTTTGGGTTAATTATTTTTAACAGATGGGGAAACGTTGTTTTTGACGTTACAAGTAATGACCCGGACAATGATAATCCTTCATGGGACGGAAAAACACCTGATGGCAATGAGTTAGAAGATGGCGTTTATTTTTATAAGTACGAAGGAGTAGGCGTGTCTAGCGGCCCTGGTGACCTAGGAGTTGAAATACAGGGTCAGGGATTTTTGCACCTAGTAAGATAACTTAACAAGCAATTCAATTGAGGGGTATAACACAAATCTTTTTCTTTGTTTTATTACTCAGTCCGTTTGAGCTAAGAGCCCAGGCTTCATCATGGACTTACTTTGCTGATTCTATTTCTACATACTCATCGCCACATAGTCATGATATAAATTTTGACGGGGTATTAGATATTATTATCGGGGGAGGAAAAGATGGATTTGATAGTAATTCTGGTATCATGGCAATTAATGGAAGCACAGGGCAGCTTCTTTGGAATGCCCCTTCTCGAAATGAGGTTTTTGGATCAGCTGTTTTTCAAGACATAACAAACGACGGTATCAAGGATGTTTTTATTACAGGCAGAGAAGCACAATTTTATGCTCTAGACGGTTCTGATGGCTCTCTAATTTGGGAGTTTTTTCCTAACGGAACGGATCCAGCAGATAGTGGGTGGTATAATTTCTATAATCCCCAGTTCATTAATGATGTTGATGGAGATGCCCTAATGGATTTATTGGTTACTAATGGAGGAGACCATTCGGCACCAGAATGGGAAACAAATCGCCCTCCTGGTCATGTAATGGTTCTGAGCTCTCTTACAGGAGAAATATTGGCGAACGCAGTGGTTCCGGATAGCGCAGAAACATACTGCTCTCCAATAGTTGTAGACCCGCAAAACAATGGAATCGATTGGGTTCTTTTTGGAACGGGAGGAGAAAATCTTGGAGGATCATTTTATGCTTGTCCTCTAACAAGCATTCTTGGAAATAATACGAGTGGATCAATAGCGGTAGCTACGGATTTGGAAAAAGGATACATTGCTCCAGCTTCTGTTTTCTTTAATGATTCATCTCAGGTTTATGATTTTGTATTCATCTCATTTGATGGCAAGTTGGAAAAAATAAATGGCAGTGATTTTTCAATTGATTGGTCTTTCCAGCATCCAGGAACTGAGTCAAGCGCCGAACCTGTTATTGGAAACTTTACGGGAGATTTAACGCCAGATATTTTTCTTACTTTATTTAAAGGAATAGCCCCTTCATTTTCTGATTTTTATCAGGTAATGCTTGATGGTTCAACAGGAGAAATGAAGTTTATCGATAGTCTAGGTCAGCTCAACTACTCTTCTGGAAACGCAATAGATCTGAATAATGACGGCCGTGACGAAGCAATAGCATCGGTCACCTACAACATCAACGGTTACTTTCAGCATAGAATTGAACAGATTGATTTTGTGAACAATACAATAACTCCTCTTACCAATTTTGAAGCTGGAGTTAATCTTGGCTCAACACCATTATTTCGGGATATTGATAACGATCAATACACGGAATTAATATATGCATATAAAAAGGACAGTTTAAATCCAGGAGCAACCAATGGAATTTATGTTAAAAGAGTAGACCTTTCGTCAATAAGACCAAATGCTGGTATATCATGGGGAGGGTACTTAGGCAATCAAAATAATGGGGCGTATTCTTATTTTCCTGTAAATTGTGGTTTCAATAGTGTTATTTCAAGCGTGACAACAATTTCACCGTCATGTAATAATGAATCAGATGGATCAATTTCACCAAACACATTTGGTAACACAGGGCCATACACATACAATTGGTCTGATGGAACCATCGAACCAATTCTAAGTAACTTAATTGCTGGGGAATATTGGGTTAGGGTTACCAATAGAATGGGTTGTTATGAGGATAGAGAGGTTGTTCTTTCGGACCCTTATATTATTTCTTTTGGTGCAATTTCTCCTCCAACTTGTGTAGGAGATCAGGATGGAAATGCTACAATGTCATCATCGGGATGCCCATGTATGTTTAGTGGTTGCACTTTTCTATGGGAAAATGGATACACCACTAAACCTAATGATTCTTTACATTCTGGATGGAACTCAGTCGTAATTACTCACACAGACGGTTGTATTGTGACTGACTCTGTATTGGTCCCAGAACCGCCAGCCGTAATTATTGATTTTTGGGTGGAAGACGTGCTGTGTTATGGGGATTCTGATGGCTCGATTCTATTGGAAATGGACACCATTTTCACCCCTCAGAGTATATTGTGGTTTAATGGTGACACAACTAATAATATTGAAAATTTGCCCGAAGGAATTTATACAGTTGAGGCTACAGATATTCGTGGATGTCATGATTCATTGCAAATAGAAGTAGCAAGCCCAGATGTTCTTTTACTTGACATAAACTTCACAGAGTGGCTTTGTGCAGGAGAATCTGATGGAGAAGTTATTTCTATGGTTTCAGGTGGAACACCTGAATATTCCTATTTCCTTAACGGAGTGCAATACCAAGACTCGATAATATCAGGTCTTTCAGAAGGAAATTATACCCTGTTTGTTTCCGATCTTAATGGTTGTGCTCAGCAGGTAGAAATTGAAATGTTAAATCTAGACCCAATTGATATAGCGTTTGACATGATTCTTCCCTCAGGAGAGGCCAGTTATGACGGAATAATCATTTCTAATGTAAATGGAGGTTTGCCTCCGTATTCCTATAGTTGGAGCAATTCGCAAATAGACGAGTCTGTTATTGTTTACCTCAATCCAGGCTGGTATTCATTAGAAATCACGGATTCAAACAATTGTACAGCGTTGGACTCTATATATTTGAGCGCGCTCAATCTACAAGAAAACAGTCTTAATCAGAGATACGTTTATCCAAATCCGACGGTTGAAAAATTATTTTTCAGTTCAGAAGCAACAGATATTCAAGTCTTTTCTAAAGAAGGCAAACAGGTAATGGCTAAAACAAAAGGGGACTTTATTGATTTGTCCGCTCTTTCAAATGGAATATATTATATAAGTTTGAGAGTAGAAGGAGGTAGACAGGTGCTTCCGGTTTTAAGAGCCTTAGACTAAATGCAAAAGTTATTTTATTATTTCTTACTTCTTTCATTCGTTGTTATATCTGGATGTTCTGAGCAGACAATTGTTGCAAAAAAAACAGCCAAAGGAGAAAAGAGGTACGGGGGAATAATCACTTATGAGTCACCAGAAATGGTTTATCAGTTTTTCCCATTATCTTGTTTATCCATGTACGAGCAAAGGGCGATTTCCCCGATCTTTGAGACCTTGATTCAATTCAATGAAGAGACAAAGGAGTTGTCAGGAAACCTAATTTCATCCTATACGATATCGAAAGACCTTAAAACTATAGATCTTAACGTGAATAAGGGTATTTATTTTCATGATGATATTTGTTTCGGTAGTAAAGCTGAAGAATTAACAGCATCAGATATTAAGTTCACATTGGATTTTGCATGTACTAGTCATAAGCTAAATCAACAAAGCGAATTATTAACATCTAAAATAAAGGGAGCCAAAGGGTTTTATGATTCATTTGAAGGAGACCTATCAAAAGGCGTTTCTGGAATAAAAACATTATCTAGATACAGTCTAAGAATTGAACTAATCAACCCGAGTCCAACGTTTTTAAAAGTATTGACCCATCAGAGCATGTCTGTTTTTTCAAAAAAAGCATATAATTATTACAAAGAAAAAATCAAGGAACACCCGATTGGTACGGGGCCTTTTAAGCTTTTTTATTCAAATGAAAATGAACGGGTTTACATTAGAAATGATAAGTATTGGGGAAAGGATAAATATGATAACCAGCTCCCTTTTGTTGACAAAATAATGGTAAAGAAACAAAAAGAAGAAAAAGCTTTCTCCTCTTTCACTACTCAAAAAACGGACCTATTGCTTTCTATACCAGCAAATAAAATCAATTCTTTGTTTGGGACTCTTGATGAAGCGAAGAACGGGAAAAACATTCTTCATAAATTACAATACCGAAATGGATTAAAGATGAATTATATTGGCTTCGACTGTAGCTCAAGTCCTTTTAGCAATTTGCATTTGAGAAAAGCGGTTTTCCACGCAGTAGACAGAGAAAATATTTGTAGCGACTTTCTATATGGAGAATCGAATCCTGCATTAAATGGTATTTTACCCGAGGGCGCCTATTTTCAAGCGAATATTTCAACGACAACAACGTATAATTTGCAACTGGCAAGGTATCACCTAAGGAAGAGCAATTATAAAGGAGACAGTTTGGTTTTTTATGCTACCGCTGAAGAGGGTTCTTCAGAGATGGCCTGGTGTACTTTTCTTGTTAATGATCTGAAAAAAAAGTTAGGATTGAAAATAAGGTTAAAGACGGGAACATATAAGGAGAAACTTATATCCATTCAGTCTGGAGAGTCTCAAATGTGGACAGGGGCATACATCCCCGACTATCCGGATGCCGAATCCTATTTGAGCCCTTATTGTTCTAATAATTTTGGCAATTCAGTTCGTTCTTTTGGTAAATACAAGAGTATTGAATTTGATGCGGCATTTGAAAAGTCAACAATAGAGGTAGATGAAACACTGAGGAATAATTTGTTTAACGACTGTGTAAGTGTGATGAATAAAGAGGCGCCCGTAGTACCCGTTTATTTTGAAAACCTGCTTGTTGTTTATAATCTTAATTTAAGAGATGCAAACATGAACTCTTTTGGTATTCTTGATTTTTCTAAGGCGTATATAAAGCCAATAAAATAGACTTATTTTAGTACGCTTTCGACCCACTTTTTACCCCAATCTTGTATTTCTTCCTCTGTCCATAAATCTGGATAAAATATTCTTCTTTGAAAGCGAGGAGGAAGGTATTTTTGCCAATTTGTTCCTCCCGTACCTTTTTCCTCGCCCGTACCTTTAGCAAGGTAATGTACAGCTGTACGGTAGTGAATCAGTGGCCAATTCACATTTACATTCACATCAAGCTCTCTTAATTCTTTTAATACTAAAGGGTTTTTTTGATCCTCTTTAGATAGAGATTTGAATTTTTTCCAAATATTTATTGGTTGGTACTCATTTGCAAAATCATGAAATGTGCTAAGGTATTTGGCTTCAAAGTCTCTTAAGGTAAGTGTTTTCTCTCCTGTTTCTTCAATAACAGCACCCCTTCTCCAATACACGTTATCTAATTGTTCGTGTATGTCAGAATCCCAAAGGCGCTTTCTTTCACTCTCGTAGACCAAATACCTTAAATCAGTACAGCTGATCTCGATTCTTCTATATGCAGCTGTTTGAAAACCACTTGAAGAGAGAAGCGCCATTCTGAATTTAGTAAATTGATCCTTCTCCATCCCAAGCCTCATCACATCAAATGAGCGAATCAAAGTTTCAAAATAGAGGTTGCATCGTTTGAGTCTCGCAATAAAAAAGTCGACATCAAGGTTCTCATTCCACCCGAGGTCTTGACCTATATCGGAGATTACCTTTCCATTTCTACAAATTTGATCAACTTCATGTTCAATGAGGTTGAAATAAAGCTCTGTTATTTGGTGATAAACAATAAATATTTTTTCATCAGGAAAATCAGTTTTTGGTTTTTGCAGACTCAATAACGCATCAACCTCAATGTAGTCCCAATAAACCAATGGGTTCGCAAAAATTAAACCATCTAGGTATGAATTCAAGTCTTGTCCAATAGCGGCGTATTTGTCCCTCAGTAATTCAAGTCTTTTTTTTATATCTGGGGTAATTTCCATAAAATGACGATTTAATTTGTGATGTTCGAAGTTAATTATTTCACGTTAAAGGAAATAAAGAATTTCCATCTAAAAAATGACAAATGTCAATTTTGACGATTCAAAAAATAAAATGAAAAAAATAAAAAGACAGTTTTAGTTGAAAAGAGGTTTATTTTTCCTCATCATCAAGCACTCTTTTGGTACGAAGCTGCTCGAAAATACCAAGCGTAATCCAATATGGTAAGATAAACCCCATAAGAAATAATAACATCCAAAAGGCCATACCACCAATTAAAAGAAATAAAACTATACCGAAAGTGCTCATGTTCTGTTATTTTTGAACTATAATTGAAAACAAAATTAAAAAAATTAACTCAATAATTCATTATAAAATGCAATATAGAATTGAAAAAGACACGATGGGTGAGGTGAAGGTCCCTGCTGATAAATATTGGGGAGCACAAACCGAAAGGTCAAGAAACAACTTTAAGATTGGACCTGAGGCATCAATGCCTATAGAAATCATCCATGCATTTGCGTATTTAAAAAAGGCTGCGGCTCATGCCAATTTTGAATTGGGAACCCTTCCTTCAGAGAAAAAAGATTTGATTAGCGCTGTTTGTGATGAGGTAATTACTGGAAAGCATGATGATCAGTTCCCCCTTGTTATTTGGCAAACAGGCTCGGGTACGCAATCCAATATGAATTGTAATGAAGTCATATCTAACAGAGCGCACGTGCTTAATGGCGGCATGCTCTCGGATACAGAAAAGATATTAAACCCAAATGATGATGTGAATAAATCGCAATCATCTAATGATACATTTCCAACAGCCATGCATATTGCAGCTTATAATCAGGTGGTTAACATCACCATCCCAGGTATTGAAAACCTTAGGGATACATTAGATGCTAAATCATTAGAATTTAAAGACATCGTAAAAACGGGAAGAACTCATTTTATGGATGCTACACCCCTGACGCTTGGTCAGGAGTTTAGTGGTTACGTAGCTCAGCTGAATAAATCTTTAAAAACCATACATCATTCACTTGAAGCAGTTCAGGAATTGGCGCTTGGAGGCACAGCTGTTGGTACGGGCTTAAATACGCCAAAAGGATATGATGTTTTGGTAGCAAAAAAAATAGCTGAGTTTACAGGATTACCATTTGAAACGGCGGAGAACAAGTTTGAGGCTTTGGCGGCTCACGATGCCATAGTTGAGCTTTCAGGAGCATTAAAAAGAACGGCAGTTTCGTTAATGAAAATCGGAAATGATATTCGTATGCTTTCTTCAGGGCCAAGGTGTGGAATAGGAGAGCTTTTACTTCCTGAAAACGAGCCTGGATCATCAATAATGCCAGGCAAGGTAAACCCAACTCAGCCAGAGGCACTCACTATGGTCTGTGCACAGGTTATGGGTAATGATGTAACTGTTTCAGTTGCGGGTTCAAACGGACATTTTGAATTAAATGTATTTAAACCGGTTATGGCCTATAACGTATTGGAGTCGGCTAGACTTATTGGAGATGCATGTAATTCATTTAATGAAAATTGTGCTGGAGGAATCAAAGCCAACGAGCCGGTGGTTAAAAAGCACCTTGAAAACTCGCTTATGCTAGTTACTGCCCTTAATACCAAAATAGGATATTATAAAGCAGCAGAGATTGCCAAATACGCCCATAAAAATGGAACAACGCTAAAAGAGGCTGCGGTTGGACTTGGTCATGTTACAGAAAGCGAATATGACGAAATTGTTGACCCTTCTAAAATGATAGGCCATTAACGCTCCTTTGCAATAATTACGTATCTTCGCCGTTCAATTGTTCAATTGAACATTATGATGAAGTATATTTTTATGTTTGTTTTGATTTTTGGCACAACCTTTGCCAATAGTCAATCCTATG